>JAAZGX010000305.1 GCA_012511005.1 Clostridiales bacterium | reverse complement strand
GGTAGTAGGAGCGGTAGTAGGAGCGGTAGTAGGAGCGGTAGTAGGAGCGGTAGTAGGAGCGGTAGTAGGAGCGGTAGTAGGAGCAGTAGTAGGGGTGGTAGTAGGATTAGTTTTAGTAGTACTTTCATCTGTTGTCGTAGTATTAGTAAGGTCTGCCGTTTCACTTGGGTTTATAGTTTCATTCGGATTGAATGCCGTTATTACAGGGGTATCCGTTATGGCGCTGCTTTCTGTAGCTTGTGATGTTTTTGTGGTTTTCTCCTTGCCGGCGAAAAGCTTATCAAATACACCTGTGGTTTTTAGCCCTACTAACAGACTGATAAAAAGAGCAAGCACAATTAAGGCGACAGCTACAATAACACCTTTTTTACCGATAGTACCCGACGCGTCATTTTCGCCTGCAGCTTCAAAAAGGTCGCTCCAGTCATCGTCATCATCACTATGTCCGTCACTATCGGCGACAGCGCCAAAAATATCACTGTCGTCATCAGTCGGAGAATTAACCGTATCATTGTCAAACAATGCTTCTTTTATTGCAAGAAGGTCAGAAGAAATCTTTTTTATTAACAGAATAAGCTCAAATGCCGCTTCTTTTAGAAGCTCGCCGTCACTTTCATCGGGGTTTGCAAAAAGCTTGCGGACTATTGCTTTACGCTCGTCAGCCACACATATAAAAATAAATGTTTCTTTGCCTTCTTCGCTGTCCGGCTCGTTATAAATATCTGATATAGAGGCGCCTATATCCGCCGCGGCAAGCTCTCTTGATATTTTTGCTATTTGCGCGGCATATTCGCCTGACTTTTTGTTTCCCTCATCTTCAATATGCGGTGTAAATTTAAAATGTTCTGTGTATTCGTCACTATTTGACAGCATTGATTTTAAGTATTCTGAGGGAGGGTTAGAAGGTAAGGCGACTTTGTGGGAGTTCTCTCTTAACAGTCTGATAAGTGAAAATGCCTCATCAGTATATTTATCTTTTATACGCATATCTTCATCATTTAGAGGCTCGGTTTGCTCTGTGTCTTCGTAAGTAGGGGACTGCTCCAAAAAAGGAAAGGATGCCTTTTCAAACAAATATGTTAGTCTGCCTTTATCAAGCGGTAAAAGCATTATGTACTGTCCATGTGACTCTACATAAAAGCCGCTGTAAAGCCCGTCAGCAGTAAGAAGAATTTCTGACGATAGCGGGACGGTACAATGAGCTTTAATGACATCATCCTCTGAAAGAGCAGAGCCTAAAGCAAATTTAATCGCAAGGTTTTGCTCCGTTTTCATATCGAAAGCATTAATTAGCGTAGCCTTTAAATCATTATAAAGGGGCAAAGGAGCAGCAATAACAAGAAGGTCGGCTGTGCTTAACGCATCTTCAAGCGCTCCGAACAAGCTTTCCATATCAAAATAGTCATCAAAGCTTATTTCACTATCGGGCGAAAGGTGATTTAATACCGTTTCCTTTGCTTCCGTATATGAAGCCTCTTTATTGTAAGCATAATTAAAAAATCTTTTTATCACAATCTTTACCTCCTATTATTCGGGAAACCATTTTTCATCGTTTGCGTAAGGATTTGTTTTTCCTCTTTTATCATAAAGAGCTTGCGGATATTTTATGGGGGTTGATTTATCTTTTACGAGAGAAAGGTCAACTTCTTCACTTTCACCCTCCCTTAACATTCGCGCTAT
>JAAZGX010000228.1 GCA_012511005.1 Clostridiales bacterium | reverse complement strand
GGCAAAAAGAAAAGCGCCTATAATCGGAGGAAAGCCTAAAAGATACCCAAGTCCTACACCGCCGTAGGAGGTGTGCGCAATAGCCCCGCTTAGCATAACGAGCTTTTTCTCAATAACAATAACGCCTATAACACCGCAAACAACACTTGCAAGCAGACTTGCAATTAAAGCGTTTTGCAAAAACTGATATTCAAAAAAGGCTTTAATCATTGTGCCCCTCCCCGTGTTCTTTTAATACTCTGTGGGGTATGCCATGTGCAATAAGGTCAACGGGACAACCGTAAAGCCCGTTTAACACATCTTCTGTAAGCTCCGGCTCTGCATGGTATACAAGCTCCCTATTAAGGCATGCCAATGTGCGCACATGTGATGAAATCGCAAGCAAATCATGCGTTACTAAAACTATCGTAACACTTTTATTTAACTCCTCAAGCAAATTATAAATCTGCTCCCTTGAGGTGGTATCCACACTCGCGGTAGGCTCGTCTAAAAGCAGGATTTTAGGCTTTGCGGCAAGCGCTCTTGCTATAATCATCTTTTGAAATTCCCCGCCTGACAGTTCAGATATGCGGCGCTTTGCAAGGGCAGACAGCCCAACTTTCTCTATAAGCTCATTTGCCAAAGCCTTTTGCTCACTACTATATTTATAAAAAGGGGACAGCCCCTTTTTTAAGCATCCGGTAAGGACTACCTCTGTAAGTGTAATAGGAAAGTGCTTATCAATCGCTGCAAATTGCGGTACATAGCTTATGAGCTTCCTGTTTTCTAAAATCGGTTTACCGTATATATTTACACTTCCGGAAGTAATAGGAATAAGACCAAGAATAGCCTTTAAAAGCGTTGACTTTCCGCCGCCATTCGGACCTATAATACCAAGGAATTCACCGTCTTGCACTTTAAGTTTTATATTTGAAATAGCAGGGATTTTGCCGTAGTATACTGTTAAGTTTTTTACATCAACAGCATAATTGGCTTTTGCACTGTCGCTCATTTTATAACCTCCGCCAATGTATCTGCCATTAAAATCAGATTATCAATATAATCTGCTGATAACGGCGCAAGTTTAACGGTCTTTCCGCCTATTTCCTCCGCAAACGCTTTTGCCTGTCTGCTGTCAATTTCCTCTTGATAAAATATTGCTTTTATGCCCTCTTTTTTAGAAAGGTCAATCATTTCCTGCAAATGTCGGGGAACGGCATCCTTGCCTTCCTCTTGTAATGCGTACATAGTTAATCCAAAGTCCTCTGCAAAATAACCGAAAGCAGGGTGAAACGCGATAAATTTCTTATTTTCCATTTGCCCTATAACATTTTTAATGTATTTTTCAAGTTCGCTTAGCCGTTTTATATAGTTTTCAGCATTTTTATTATATATATCAGCATTTTCGGGGTCAAGTACAGAAACCTCACGAGAGATAGCAGCTATCATTATTTTCACTCTTTTTGGGGATAGCCATATGTGAGGGTCCCTGCTATTTTCGCTGAACATTCTGTCAGCATAAACGGCAGATACCTCATTTTGTAAAGAAATAACCTTAATATCCTTTTTAACAGACGGAAGAATACTTATATCCTCAACAGCAACTCCGATAGTGAAATACAAATCGGCTTTGGAAAATCGCTCAATTTCAATTGGAGCAGGCTCGTAACTTTCGGGACTGTACCCCGGCGATATTAAAGTAACTATTTGCACAAGGTCGCCGCACACCTCTTTTACAAAGGTATGCTCCGGTACTATAGTAACTGCTATAATCGGCTTATCTGCACTATTAGCTTCACGGATACAACAAGGCATAAGTAAAACAGAAAAAATTACAAGCGCCGCAAAAATAAATCTTAAAAATATGCGAGGTCTACTTTTTTGAAGCATACAAAAGCTCCTTTTCATAAATACAATATATAAATATTATAAAACTATGCGCTCATCCCTGTCAATCATTTTAACGCAAACAAAGCTATTCATTTAAATTGTCAGGCATAAAGCCGCTGCTCTATTTTACCCCTATTACGAAACTCCGTTATAACAACTGAGACGGAAACTACGGCGGCGATTAAGTCTGCGGCAGGCCCCGCATACATAATACCGTCAATACCCATAAAAAGCGGGAGCAAAAGGATAAAGGGTAAAAGAAATATGATTTGCCTCGTAAGTGATAAGAAAATTCCCTTTTTCGGCTTTCCTATTGAGGTAAATAAGTTGGAGGATATAGGCTGGATAAAGTTTATAAAAGTAAAAAACATATAAATTCTGAAATATGAAACGGCAAAATCAAAATATTTATCCGTACCGCTGCCAAAGATAGATATAATGGGTTTTGGAATAAGCTGAAACATTAAAAATGCAATTAGCGAAATAATAAATCCATAGCGTATTGCCAATGAATACACTTTTTTTACTCTGTCAAGCTTTTTAGCGCCGTAATTAAAGCTGACTATCGGCTGCATACCCTGAGAAATACCTATTACAACGGAGAAAAAGAGCATGGCGACTTTATTTATAATGCCGGCGCTTGCAAGCGGAATTGACTCTCCGTATGAAGACAATGCGCCGTAATGAGTAAGTGATTTATTCATAGTAATCTGCACTATCATCATAGCGATTTGGTTAAAAGCCGGCGCCGCCCCAAGCGCCATAGCACGCCCCGTATAACTCCATTTGGGTATTAAGTGATGCTTTTTGATGCGGACTGTTTTGTAACGCCTGAAATAATTAATGGCAAGTAAGAAAGAGAACAATTGACCTATTACGGTGGCAAGGGCTGCGCCTGCCATATCCATATCAAGCCAAAATATAAAAATCGGGTCAAGAATTGTGTTAATAATTGCACCCGAAAGATTACAAATCATAGCAAATTTTGGGTCGCCGTCCGCTCTTATTAAATGACCGCCTCCGTTTGCAAGAATTAGAAACGGAAAACCAAACGATGTAATACCGGTATAGGTTTTTGCATATTCTAAAACATTTTCAGGCGAGCCGAAAAATTTTAACATAGGGGAAAGAAAGGCTTGTGTAAATATTGTAAGTATAACACCCAAAACGAAAAGCATTGTTATAGAGTTACCGACAAAGTATGCCGCCTTTTTATGCTCCCCCTTACCCATAGAAAGGTTAAAAGATGAAGCGCCGCCAATACCGAATAATAGAGCTATTGCTATGCATGATGTGGAAAGCGGAAAAGCGACATTCGTCGCAGCGTTTCCTAATTCTCCGATTTTTTGACCTATGAAAAATTGGTCAACAATATTGTAAAGCGCGCCTACGAGCATAGCTATGATACTTGGTATTGCAAATTTATAAAGCAAAATGCCAACGGGCTTTGTACCAAGTGGGTTTTCGACATTATTTTTAAATTCTTTCATATATCTTTGTATCCAGTCCTTGTGAATGGTTAATTTATACTATATAATAGCTTGTATAATCTTGTTTTGCAAGCAAATATGACTTATATTGCTCATTTGCTTTTATTTTGGTATTTTTAATGTTTTAAAAGCGAAAAATAGATATATGTAATATCTTATTTTATAAAAAAGGGGATTATAATATGATGTATACGAATTTGACCTCTCCGCTTGGAGAAGTTACGGTTACAGCAGAAAACGGCGCGCTTACCGGGTTTTGGTTCGTTGGGCAAAAGTACTATCCGGAAATAACAGATTTATGGATTAAAGAGCCTGAAAATAAAGTGTTCACAGAGCTTGATAAATGGCTAACGAGGTATTTTGAAGGTGAAAACACGCCGTTTCCTTTAAGAGTAGAGCCGAAGGGCACGGCTTTTCAGAAGGCTGTTTGGCATGAGCTTTCTTTGATACCTTACGGCAGCGTTACGACATATGGTAAAATTGCGCTTAAAATTGGCGGCTCGAAAGGATATTCTCAAGCGGTGGGAACGGCTGTGGGGCATAACCCGATATCCGTTATAATACCATGTCACAGAGTAGTAGGAACCGGCGGAGAGCTTACGGGCTATGCGGGCGGGCTTGAAAGGAAAAAAGCTTTGTTAAAGCTTGAAGGAGCAAATATAGAAAGCGTCCTTTAGATGCAGTTTTCACATTTTAATAAAAAACTAAACATAATTAAATAATGTATAAAATTTATGTTGTTTAGAGTGTTTGCATATTTCATTTTTTTATGTTATTATCTGAAATACAGTTGTGCCTTTTTATTAAAGGTATAAGAAAAGGCTCATCATAAAACGAGCTTAATCGGATGTTAGAAAAGGAGAAACAGTATGTTTATTTTGAACGCACAAAGCAGAGATGAAAAGTTAAAGCCAAAACAGCTCAGAAGAAAAGGGATTATACCGGCGGTGTTATACGGAAAAAATCTTGAGGAGTCTTTATCCATTCAAATTCCGCAAAAGGAAATTACCCGTTTTTTTAAGACGAATTCTAAGGGCAGTACGCTTGAACTTTCATTTTTAGGCAAAAAGTATATGGCATTACTGCGAGAGGCAACATATAAACCTGCTACTTATGAGTTAGAGCATTTGAGCTTTCAGGCGCTTATTGCAGATGAAGTTGTTGAAAGTGTTGCAAGAATTATACTTCTTAATAGAGAAAAGGTATCAGGAATGGTTCAGCAACCTCAATTTGAGGTAGCTTATCGCGCATTGCCGGCCCACCTTATTGAAAGAATAGAGCTTGACCTTGAGGGTTTTGATATTGGTGACAGCATAAGAGTTGAAGACCTTGAAATAGCAAAGGACAGCAATATTGAAATAATTACACCTCTTGATACGCTTGTAGTGTCTGTTGTTGACAGCCGCGTAATTGAAGAAACCTTGGATGAAGGCGATGTTGAAGAAGAGGCTGCGGCAGTAGAAGGCGAGCAAAGCGAAGACGCAGAGGAGTAAGACCAAAGAACATTGAACAAACCGTAATAATTAAATGTAAAAAATGCAGCCTTGCCCCCTAAAGATTGGGGGCAAAACATATTAAATTAAATCTTTAAATATCATTGTTAGTTATTGACAAGTATAAAACAATCGGATAATATAAAATGGCGGAATTTAATAACAGGAGGGAAAATTATGAGAAAGAAAAAAAAGTACAGCATGGAGAAAATACCGGACCTAAAAACGGTTAAAGAAGTTGTGCTTTATGGCTCGAAAAATGGCAAAGATAAAAGGCAATATATGTTTCATGATGATAATGGGGTAGAGTGCGAAAAAACGTTTAATGAAGTGTATTATGACTATGCCGGTTTGGGGCAGTACCTTTATTCCAATGGTGTTATAAACAAGC
>JAAZGX010000227.1 GCA_012511005.1 Clostridiales bacterium | reverse complement strand
TAACTTTTGACGATAACGGCAATATTTTAAGTATTACAGACAAACGCTATAATAGAGAGCTTTTAACGGGAATGGGAAACCTTTTGACTATATTCCAAGACAAGCCCGTTCACGAAAGCGCATGGAACCTTGAGTTCTCTATGTATAAAAAGTATTGGGATTTAACTTTTGCCGACAGCGTTACTGTAATAGAAAGCTCCCCCCTAAAAGGCGTAATAAGGGTTATACGGACATTCGGAAAATCCACTATAACTCAAGATATCTCCTTAAAAAGTGATAGTGATATGATTGAGTTTTCCACCTTTGTTGACTGGTATGAAACAGAAAAGACGCTGAAAGCCGCTTTCCCTGTTGATATAAGGTCGACTTTCGCCTCTTATGAGATAGCACACGGAGCTATTGACAGACCTACTCATTTTAACACTTCATACGACTTTGCGAAATTTGAAGTTGCCGCTCATAAATGGGCTGACCTTTCACAAACAGACTATGGCATAAGTATATTAAACGATTGTAAATACGGATATGATATTCACGAAAACATTATGCGCATAACATTAATGCGCTCTCCTAACTGCCCTGACACAACATCGGACCACGGCTCGCACAGCTTTACTTATGCGTTTTATCCGCACATCGGGCGTTGGCACGACGGTGAAACGGTAAACAAAGCATTTGAGCTAAATATGCCGCTTGAGGCATTTTACACACAAGGCGAAAAAGATGCTTCTCCCGTCGTCCAAAATTCATTTTTAAGCGTATCACATAAAAATGTTATCGCAGACGCTCTGAAAAAATCAGAGGACGAAAACGGCTTTATATTAAGAGTATATGAGGCTGAGGGCAGAACAGTAAATACGACAATAAAAACCTGCTTTTCTTCTTTTGATTTATATGAGTGCAATATGATGGAGGAGAAAAACGCCCTGCTAAAAGAAAGCGCCTCTTTGTTAGAATTTGAGATACGCCCATTTGAGGTAAAAACTTTCAGGCTCATTCCGAAAAACGGCTAAAAATAATGTATCCGACAAAAAATGTTTGCTAATCAAATCAAAAGATGATACTATATTAAATATTATTTGCAAGGGAGGGCTTGCTTTGGATGATAACAAAGATAATAAAAATGAGCAAAAACAGGAAGATGCTGACACAGTATTTGATAATGAGCCAAACGAAAGCGGGGAAACTGACGCTCATCAAGATGAGAATAACGGCGCAGACGAGCTTGATAATGAGCTAACTCGGCTTACAACGCTTTTTAAGGACGAGCTTCAAAAAGCAACACTTGACAATGAAAAGGACGACAAAGAGCTTGATTTAATAAATGAAATTCAAGAACTTGAAGATGTGAAAGAGGAAATTGAAGCAGAGGCTATTCCTCTTGATATGTTATGCTCTTGTTGCGGTGAAAGGGAAAGAAACACAGAGCGCGGCGAGGATTACCTATATTGTGAGCAGTGCCGAGAGGGTATGCGCCGCCACCCAATAGGTTTGCAATATCTAATGTTTGCGGCAATTATTATAATATTTGCGGGATTTTCTGTTTTCTCCTTTTTTAGCAATATCAATGCATTTAATCAAGTGCGTGAAGCAGAGGCTTTGGCATCTGATAAAAAGATTTTGTCCGCTGCCGAAAATTATTATGCCGCCGCCTCTGCCTTTAGTGAAAACGACCTTTCTGCTAAAAGATTGAGGCTAAAAGCCGTTAGTCTTTCTTATTCCTCAATTCAATCCTTCAACCTAATTGATACATTGGCAGGCGAGCTTGACGATATTTTATCGCCTTTCGCATATCGTATGCCTTGGAATTTCCGTTATTATAAAATGCGAAATGAGCTGCTTTCCTTATCGGCAACTATTGAGGCTTATTCCGCACTCGTTTCAGAAAACAGGGATAAGGAAGTAATTCCGTACGGGGCAATTGTTGATAAACTTGAGGAGCTTATCGGTAAGACGACCGAAATACCGGCACCTAAAGCCGGAAAAACAATTACCGTAGAATACGATACGGCGCTCGTTAAATTCTGCCAATACCTTACGCTCCACCAAATAGGCGACAGTCCAAATCTTGTAGATTATCTTGAAGATATAAGGGAGATTTCTCCCGAATACTTGTGGGTTTACGGCTATGAATTAGGTTTGGTTTATGCTCAGCGCGGCTCTTTTGAGGAAGCGGAAGATATTCAAAATAAGCTTTTTAAAAGGAATATTGAAGACCGCTACGCTTATTTTCTAAAAGCGCTCATTAACCGTTTAAATAAGGATTATGAGGCAAGTGAGAAAAGCTGTGACGAAGGCATAAAGGTATGCGGCAAAATCTCAGAGTTTTATCGCTTAAAAGCAATAAACCATATACTAAAAGGTGAATACGACAAGTCGCTGCAAATTATGAAAAGCCTTATTGAGGGTAATATTGACGGTGAAGAAGTTGACGCCCTTTATATTGAAACAATTTTCACATATGGCGTTGCGGCAGACCTCTCGAAAAACAAAAACTCTATAGATGAATTTGACGAAATTATAAAGTATCACGGCATTGAATATTCAAAAAGATTACAGGCGTTTTTCAAGGGCGAACTTACGGCAGAGCAGTTGTTTACAACGGGCACCTGCGATGTAATAGATTAGAGGAGGAGTAATAATATGAACACTTTATTTTTCATAACAAGGGTACTCACCTTTTTTGGCTCTGTCTTGCGGTGCTTTTCAGAATTTATCGTTTGCAGGCTTTTTAAGTTGCCCATAGAGGATGCCCGCTGTTTCAAAACAGACGAAATGTGCAGTCACATTGAGCATGAGCTTGCAGAAAAAACGAGCCACGCATTTCTTCTTTGCTTTTTACCTTTTATTATTAACCTCTGTTTAGGCTCTTGTTTTCTTCTTTACTCATCATATTTTATTTTCTATGCGGGTGTCGTATCGCTGACGGATGTAATTATGCTTATTATCGGGATTTCTTTGTACTCAAATTTATTTCCGTCCGTAGAAAATG
>JAAZGX010000226.1 GCA_012511005.1 Clostridiales bacterium | reverse complement strand
GGACTACGAAAGAGCATCTTCTGTTTTAGTGAAAAATGGCATTAAACCGTCACATCAACGAGTTATGATTTATTTTTATCTTGAATCAAACTTTATTCATCCTACTGCACTTCAAATCTATGAAGCTTTAAAAAATACTATTCCCACGCTGTCAAAATCAACGGTTTACAGCACTTTAAAAGCTTTTTTGCACGCCAATATTGTAAGAGAGATTACGATTGAGGAAAATGAAATCAGGTATGAATTCAATGTGCATGACCATGGTCATTTCAGGTGTAACAGTTGCGGCAGGATTTTTGATTTTAAGATAAACATTGATTGTATAAGCGCTGATGAGCTTTCAGGATTTCTAATTGACGATAAAAATGTTTTCTACAAAGGCATTTGCAAAGATTGCCTTGAAAAACAAGCGTAAGCTTTATTTTGTTTAGTTGAGTGAACGCTCAATAAATATATTTGAAAGGAAGATACAAATGGCTGTTGAAAGACAAAAATTCTACATATGCAAACACTGTGGCAACATCATTAGTTACATCGAAAATTCAGGGGTGCCCGTAATATGCTGCGGTGAAGAAATGGCGGAGCTTAAAGCTGGAGTTTCTGACGGGGCGTATGAAAAGCATGTTCCGGATGTCAAGGTAGAGGGGAATAAAGTCAGCGTTCAGGTAGGCTCTACCCTTCACCCGATGGTACCGGAGCATTACATAAGCTGGATTTATATTCAGACTTCACAAGGCGGGCAACGCAAAATTCTTGACAAGACAGGGGAGCCTACGGCTGTTTTTATGCTTACGGACGACGATAAGCTTGAAATTGTGTATGAATACTGCAACCTTCACGGACTTTGGAAGGCAGAAGTATAATTTATAAAATAATACTAAGGAAAGGTGACAAGAATGAAAGAACTTAAAGGAACAAAAACAGAAGCTAATCTTTTAGAGGCTTTTTCCGGCGAAAGTCAGGCAAGAAATAAATATACCTATTATGCAAGCAAGGCGAAAAAAGACGGGTATGAGCAAATCGCCCAGTTTTTTCTTGAAACAGCAGAGAACGAAAAGGAGCATGCTAAGATTTGGTTTAAGCTTCTTTATAACGGTGTTCCTGACACCAAGGAAAATCTAAAAGATGCGGCGGCAGGCGAAAATTACGAGTGGGTAGATATGTATGCGGGCTTTGCTAAAGAGGCGCGCGAGGAAGGCTTTACAGAAATTGCGGAGCTTTTTGAAGGTGTTGCGGCTATTGAAAAACACCATGAGGAAAGATATTTAAAGCTTCTTGAAAATATTGAAGACGGTATCGTATTTTCAAGAGACGGTGAAAAGCTTTGGAAATGCAGAAACTGCGGTCATATTCACATTGGCAAACAGGCGCCTGATATGTGCCCTGTATGCGACCATCCGAAAGCCCATTTTGAGATATTAGCTGAAAACTATTAGCAGGAGGTATATTATGAAACAGTATGAATGCAATATCTGCGGATATGTTTACGACGAGGCACAAGGTGATGCCGGTAACGGCATAGCGGCAGGCACAAAATTTGCTGACCTTCCGGAAGATTGGGTTTGCCCAATTTGCGGAGCAAGCAAAGAGGATTTTTCAGAATTATAAACCTTGCAGCAATAAAGTTTACCGCCTTAAAACGATTAGCTTTTTCGTTTTAAGGCGGCTTTGTTTTTTGTTATTATAGCTAAATTGCCGTCATTTCCTTAAATAAACGAAGAAAAGTACGGTAATCTTCTTCTGAAACATCAGGCGGCGTCTGGTGGTCTACCGCAGGTATAAAACCACCGCTTTCTATTGCGGGAAGCAGTCTTAAGAACTCTTTTTTTATAGCCTCTTTCCCTTTGCTCATAACAGTTTTATCGTATCCTCCTATCATAAGCCACCGCGGATAGTTTTTTCTTATGCGGTTTACATCAACTCCCGCCATTCGCTCAAGCGGCAAGCAACCCTCAATTCCACAGCTTAGAAACCACGAAATAAGAGGCTCTACTTGACCGTCCGTATCAATAAATACTTTTGTGCCATGTCTTTTAATTAGCGGCACGATTTTATCATAAAAAGGCTTTATAAATTCATCATAAAGCTCTTTTGAGAGCATAGGACCGTTGTTATATGACATATCCTCCGCAAATGTCATAAAATCCGGAGAAAGTATACTGTATATCGTTTCAAGCGTTCTTTTATGAAAAGCCGTTAAATCTGAATTTATTTCAATAAGTAAATCGGGTTCGTCATAAAATGAATATAGATGATTTTCAATTCCAAGGAGCGTTCGGGGAAACCAAAAAAATCCCTCAAGCGTGTACCAAATAGCCGTTTCTCCACGAGTATGAGCCTCTTTTATTGATTTTAAGCAGTTTTCAAGGTCTTTTAACACTTTTTCGGGATACAGGTGCTTTTTTATTTCGTTATATTCTTTTTTCGTAGTTATAATAGGCGAGCCATAACTTTTAGCGGCAGGGCATTTAGGGGAGCGCGGGGAAATCCAAAACTGCTCGTGACAATCTAAACCGAAAAATCTGAATAATTCTTTGCTGTTAAAAGGACAATTCGGGTTAGCTTTTCTCCAATTATCAACAGTTTTATCCCAAAAGGATGCCCATTCTATCATAGGCATTCTTTCGGGCTTTTCAAAATTTAAGACAGCTAAAAAATTATCTCTGTTGCTCATAGTATCACCTTTACGGGCCAGAATAAATCGTTAAGAATATTTACGATTTATTTATACCATACCCAACAATATAATTCAATCGCTGATTGACTTTTCAAGTGCGTTATAGTAGACTTTTACATATTTAATAAAGAGGTGTTTATATTGGATTACCGTGAATTTTTAAAAAGCGCCGCTCATGTGAAACCGTCTCGCCGTCAGCTTCACACTTTAAGCGAAGTCAGCTTTTACGCGTTTATTCATTTCGGACCTAATACATATATGGACTATGAATGGGGTTACGGTGCAGAGGACCCTAAAATATTTAACCCCGAAAACCTTGACTGTGACGCGTGGGTTGAAGCTATAAAATCCGCCGGTATGAAAGGCGTTGTCATAACGGCAAAACACCATGATGGATTTTGCCTGTGGCAAACGAAATACACGGAGCATTCAATGAAAAACAGCCTCTATAAAAACGGTAAGGGCGATGTTGTAAAAGAGCTTTCAGATGCGTGTAAAAGAGGCGGAATTGAATTTGGATTTTACCTGTCGCCGTGGGACAGAAATTCAAAACTTTACGGTACTGACGAATATAATACATATTATAAAAATCAATTGACAGAGCTTTTAACCGGCTATGGCAAAATATTTCATGTCTGGTTTGACGGCGCTTGCGGCGAGGGTCCTAACGGCAAAAAACAAGTCTATGATTTTGACGGCTATATTGAACTGATACGAAAATACCAGCCTGATGCGACAATATTTCACGACGGCGGACCTGATATTCGTTGGTGCGGTAACGAGGCGGGTGTAGCAAGGCACGCGGAATGGGCAGTTGTTCCGAAAGAATTGTGTAAAAGAGCAAAG
>JAAZGX010000225.1 GCA_012511005.1 Clostridiales bacterium | reverse complement strand
TTGATTTAATTGTGACATTTGAGAACTCCTTTCAAAATATTGCTAATTTTAATATTTCAGAATGTGAAAGGAATATTCATATATATCAAAAATAATTAAAAACAAATAAAAAACGCACTCCTTTTTGAAGGGGCGCGTTTGTGGTATTACTGTTATTGAAATACTCTGATTTATGGATGGAACAAAGGAGCTATAAGTCGATATCAGCTTTTCTGGCTTGTGCGCAAAGCTTACTGACCGGTAAAGTGTATTGCTTTTGGTCTTTAATAAAGTGGGTGCCGCATTGACGAAATCTAAAGCGGACGCCCTGCCGCCTGCACTGTTCTCTTATGTCTAAAACCCAATCATAATCCAGCGGTCTGGCGTTTTTATCGGACTCGCCGCCTACGACGACTAATTCAACGACTTTTAAGTATTGCTCGATATCGATTTTTTCAATCAATGGCTGGCAAATAATATTTTTATGCTTTATCGGCAAGTCAGAAAAAATTTGCAGCCTATAGTCCGCTTGCCGCTTATTTTCCACTGTGCAGCCAACAGTCACATTATCATAACCATCACCCCAATCTTCGGGGATACAATTCATAAAGCGGTCAATGCGTTTTGTAAGGAACAGAAAATGTAAATCAGGGCGGGCTTTTATCATAGCCCAGCATTCGGCGCGCCAATTATCCGCTTGCTCAATTAAAAAATCGCTGGAAAAGCAAAGATATACGGTTTGTCCGGATTTAATCTTGTAGCCTCCCGATTTATTTTCTTTGATTGGCGCGTCAAAATTATCGGTGCGGACAATAATGCCGGTATCTATGCCGCGCTTGCTGTTTCCCTTATGGATATAACAGTAACGGCATCCTTCGCTGTATTTTTGGCAGCCGCGCCACGGATTCCACATCGGCATAGATATTCTTCCTTCAATTTATTGCGGTATTTGTATTTGCTGCACGCCTCACTTTAAGGCAGCTAATATTTCTTCTGCTTCTGACACATCACATAATTTATTGCCCTGCTCAATTACAAACTGCAAATTCGGTTTTGCGTCTTCAATTCGATTTTGACTGATATAAAGCTTTGCAAACAGCATACATTTCTCAATTCGCATCCTGTTTGGCAGCGGCTCTGATACGCTCAATAACACAGCTTCCGTTTCATCTAAGCGGCGTTCTAAAAGAAGTAAGCTTGCTTGATTTAAGGCAGAGCATACGAGTAGCCGCTGTTTTTGGTCGTCTTTCATCTTTGTGTCGTTAATCATTTGTACCGTTTTAGAATACCAAATTTCTGCTTCTAATAAATTATTCTTAACAATGTGAATGTCCGTTAAATTGTTATAGTAAGTTATCTTTGTTAAAGGCAATGTTGTGCTGTATTTGTCAATATTAATATTGGATAAAATAGAAAGAGCGGTAAAAACAAAACTATATATAATAAATTAAAAATAAAAAAAGCCGCAGTTTTATGCTTAGATACCCATTTAATCATTTTATTTCAACCTCATCTTAGTTACATGAATTGAGAAAACGCAAATCTGTTCTATTTGCTGCCAAGGGCTGTCAGCACATAAACATAAATAGTCTTCCTCTTAATAAAATATATAACACAGATTGAGCTGCATTACAAGATAAAAAGTCTATACTTCCTCCGTTCTTGTCCGTTTTAGCAAAACACTTACTAAAACAATGCCGATAAGAAGTAAGGCAGATGTGATATACACTTCAACATAGGGTATAGGTATAATGGGGTAAAGGGTTTTTTGATAGCCGCTTGATGTAATAGAAAACGGGTCCTTAAAAATGTTATAACATAAAGCTCCTAACAAAGCTCCTGTCGGTACAAGCCCTAAAAGAAGGCTTATATAGTTTTTTGACAGCTTTGAAAGAAAGAATATGAACATAGCGGATGTGACAGAGAAAACAATGATGAGAATTGAAACAGCAATCAGATATTGACCGAAGTTCCCCTTAAAAAAGCTATAGGCAAAAGGCTCTATAAAGCTATTTAGCCCCGACTTTAGAAAAGTGTATAAAACGGTTTTAATAAAAAAACCGAAAACAGCGGCAATATTAATAAGAGCAACTATAAACGCCGTAAAAATCACAGCGGCAAGTTGGCGGCTTAAAATCTTTCGTCCCGTTTTACTTGAATACTGCAAGCTCAAAAGTCCGCTCATATTATCCTTTGTAATAACAGGCGCTAAGAGAATACACAACGCGGCTAAAATCATTATAGCAAGAGCAGGGAAAATCGTTTTTATGTTATATATACCATGTCCGGGTAAGATGTTCAGCACTTCAACATTATCATATATTTCTTTAATCCGCTTTTTTCCGGAGGCGGCAATTCCTAAATCGAATTTTTCTGTAAAAAACTCTTTATTTTTAGGAATTCTTTCATATTCATTTGCGATGTATTTTATTTTACTATACTTCAATGCGGGAGGTATATGGAACAACAACGCTTGGTTTTCAATTTTTTGCTCTGCAGGCGTCAGCGTGTAGTCCTTATTAAAATCATAATCCGGATAATTAATAAATAAATTATCTTTATCCTGTAATAATTCAGGGTCAATATAATTAAATTCAATTTTCCGCTCCAGTTCGTGAAAACTTGTGTAATCAGTAACACCCGCTTTAGCGAAAAGGGGATTTTCTGAAATTACCTGCTCTAATTCTTTTATGTATCGCTTTGAAAGCGTTTCAACGGCGTTATCAATTTCCTCAGGCTCAAGTGTAGGTCCAAAAAGCTCAATAAGGTCGCGGCTTACCGCTACCATATCGCTTGTTTCGTGGTATTTTGTCAACCAATCGTAGGGCTCTTTTAATATAACAAAAGCATAAATAACGGTGAATACAGCTAAAATCAAAAGGGTCAGGGGGCGCAGCATCTTTTTTGTTTCCTGTAAAAAAACATTCATCATATAATTTCCTTTCTTCTGAATTTACGAGCGCTTATTAAAACTATAGGGCACAGTATTATAAGGCAAAAAAGCGGATAAATCAGCTCAAACCTTGGAAGCAGCATACGCATACCGCCGTCTGAAAACCATAAATCATTGTTGACTATTTGTGGCAGAGGTGTAGCGAGCGACAAGTTCCACAGAAACGGAATATGCCCGTCTGTTTTAAGCCCATAAAGATAGAGCATAAGGTTAATAAAGACCGCTCCCGCTACAGAGGAAAATGCGGCATACACATTTTTTATAAGGAGTCCAAAAGGAATAGTAAATAAAGCTACTACAAGCCCGTTTAGAAAAGCTATAAAGACAGAGGAAAAAAAGTATTCCCTTACAGTCATACTACTCCATGTCAGAAAGGGCTGACTGCCTAAAAAGGACTCACGGACCGTATGATACTGTGCAGATATATTCTGCCTTAAAATCTGTGAAAGGTCATTGATTAAAAATGTTAAGCCATAGCCTGAGGTGTAAATTATAATAAAAAATGCAGTGCCAAGAAGAAGTGCCGCAGCAGATTTATAAAGCGCTAACCGCCGACCCGTTTTTGTGGAATATGTTACAAGCTCCGTACCCGCCATATTTTCAAAGCCATGCGACCACAGCATTATAAGGATAAAGAATATACAGCATTCTGCCGCAAAAAGCTGCCCTGTAATAATAAAAATAGACTCGTGAATGTAATCGCTCATAGAGCCGAAATATACGAATTTATCGTCAGCAGACTCTGCCTTTTCTTTAATAATAGGGGAGTAAAGGCGATATTTCCATTGCTGTATTTTTATTGTGATTTTTGAATACGGCGTATTTTTACTAAGTAAGCTATTTTGAATTTTATTGCCGCCTTCCATATCCTCAAATGTGTTTCGTAAATTTTCTGCACCTTGTACAAGGCTATTATAAATCCAATAATCCGAATATAAGCTTTCATCAGGCTCTGTAATTGTTTTTAACTTTTCCATATATTCATCATTATAAACAAAGCCTGTTACTTTACTAATTTTGTTCAAATAATCAATTTCCCGTTTGTGAGAATTCATCAGTACAACACTGATGTTAGTAATTAAACAAGCGGCAAGAAATATAAAAATAGCAGGAGAGCGAACAAGCTTTGTTACTTCAAATTTAAGCAGACGCATTGTTTTCTCCCTTTGTTTCGTCACGGTAGATGTATAAAAACGCATCTTCAAGGTTTGGTGTGACGGCAGCCGTATTTTCTGCAGTATTACCACTTTCTAACGCAAAGCGTACAACAGAGCCTGTGTCGCCAACCCGTTCAGAAAGGTATATTGCGTTCTCTGGTAAAGTGGCGCCAAGCGGCATTTCAAAGGTTAGGCCCTTCAATTTTTCTACAATCTTAGAGGGCGAGCCTGTATATATTATACGGCGGTCTTTTATCATTATTAATGTGTTTGCAATCGTCTCAATGTCAGATACAATATGCGTAGAAAAAATAATTATGCGGTCTTTAGCAAGTGAGGAGATAATATTTCTAAGCCTTACTCTCTCTTTCGGGTCAAGCCCCGCGGTAGGCTCATCAAGAATGAGGATTTTCGGGTCATTTAATAAAGCCCCCGCAATCCCAACGCGCTGTATCATACCGCCTGAAAACTTGCGCATTTTCTTATCCTTTACATCAGTTAAAGATATCATTTCGAGCAGTCCGTCAATACGGCTGTCGGCATTAGGAACGCCTTTGAGAGCGGCAAGATATCTTAAATATTCCTTTGGGCTATAGCCTTTATAATAGCCGAATTCCTGCGGCAGATAGCCTAATAAATCACGGTAACTTTCACCGAGAGAAGTAATTTCTGTGCCATTCCAAAATATCTCGCCCTTTGTAGGAAAAAGCAAAGTAGCAAGCATTTTTATAAGCGTTGTTTTACCTGCTCCGTTAGGGGCAAGAAAGGCGCAAATCCCGTTGTCAAAATCAAGCGTCACTTCTTCAAGGGCAGTAAAACTGCCGTACTTTTTTGTCACATTGTTAACAGATAGCATATATTTTTCTCCTTTTTATTTTTAATTACACACGGCGCGGCGAGTAGTTTTTAATATGAAAACACGCAATTGAATTATATATAATAAAAGCAGTGCAAAGGCTAAAGAGATACTAAATATTAGGGGAACGCTTGAAAAAAAACGCTCTATTTTCAGCGGTGTAAAGGAAATTATAAGTAAGCCCCAAAGAGATGTCCATATTATGGGAGGAGCAAGGTGCGACGCTACTGATTCAGAAATAAGAAGCATTAAAAGCGTTAGGATACTATAAAGAAAAATAGAGCAGAAAATAGCGGCAAGTATATAAGGGTACATTTTTGTGGTAATAAGCGGAAGTGTTGTAATTGGAATAAATACTATTCCCGCCGCCGATACAAGAATTGTTCGGACTGCCGTTATATATTTCAAGTTATATCGGCAAGAGGACAGCACCTCACTCGTTTTCGTCATACGCTCTTTCCATTGTGTAAATAGGAGTAAGGAAAAATAGAAAATCGGCGCGAAAAAGAGCAGTGGAGTAAATAGAAAGTATGGCTCTCTGTCGTATTCATAGATATAAGATAAAACAATGGAGAAAGCAAGAACAGCGCCAAAGCTTATCATAATAGCGACTGCCGCCGCATCTTTAACACCGCAAAATGCATGGCGAATACCGACGGTGTTAAAAAGCCGCTTTACTTCTCTAAAAAGCGTTCTTTTTTCCGGCAAAGCCATGTCAAGTATTTTGTTTATATTTCGCTCGCGTTCAATAGAGTTTGGCATTTCAATAATCATCACAAAACTCCTCTCTGATTTTCTTTATTGCTCGATAAAATTTTGTTTTTACAGTAGCCTCAGGTAAATCCATTATTCCGGAAATCTCCTTAAAAGTCATATCGCTGTAAAGGTGCAGCCGAATAATTCGCTGTATATCAGACGACTGCTCGCTTATGTTTTCCTCAATTTTTTCTAAAAGCGCACGGTTGTGAAGCATTTCCGAGAAATCTAAATCAATATATAAATCAGTTTCGCCTATTTGAACTTCATTAGGACTAAATTTTCTTTTAGAGTCAATTATTCTGCTGTTAGAAACCTTATAAAGCCATGTTCGGAAGCCGGATTTTTGCGGATTATAAGCGTAAAGAGACCGTATGACTGAAACGAAAATGTCCTGTGTCAAATCCTCAGCAGCGTTTTTTCGGTCAGCTTTATCGGCGGATTGGCGGTAGGCATAACGGTAAATTTCGTCGTAATACCGCCCGATTAGCTCATTTGCGGCGGCTCTGTCACTTTTTTGCAGAATACGCCGTATTAGTTTTTCGTCGTTCATCAGAGCCTCCCACACCGTATTCGCGCTATATAGTTATATACGGATTATATAAAGAAATAGTTTCAAATTTTCAAAATATTCTATACTCTATTTTTGCTTATTAAAAAAAGCCAGGAAACCGAGCTTTTAAATGTGACTTACTAAAAATTTCATTAAAAGAGTTTATTTAGTATTGACCGTAGTACGCATCTTTGCCGTGCTTTCTAAAGAAGTGCTTATTAAGTAAAACGGACTCTATAGGCTCTTGATTATGGTTTAAAAGCTCTGTGTTAAATGCCATTTTTGCCGTTTCCTCAAGAATAATTGCATTTTCAACGGCTTCAGCCACACTTTGTCCCCATGTAAACGGACCATGGCTTTTTACAAGAACAGCACCCATATTGTTCTCGTCAATATTATTGTTACGAAATAATTCTACAATAACGCGCCCCGTTTCCTTTTCATAAGAGCCTTCAATTTCTTCATAGCTCATAGGGCGTGTACACGGAATATTCCCGTAAAATGTGTCGGCGTGAGTAGTCCCAAAAGGCGGAATTTCTTTTCCCGCCTGCGCCCAAGAGGTTGCATAGTGAGAGTGCGTATGAACGATACCGCCGATAGAATTAAAATGCTTATAAAGCTCAATATGAGTTTTCGTATCAGACGACGGCTTTAAGTCGCCCTCAACAACATCACCGTTCATATTGATAACAACCAAATTATTAGGAGAAAGCTCATCATATTCAACACCGGAAGGCTTTATAACGATTAAGCCGGTTTCACGGTCAATAGCAGACGCGTTACCCCATGTTAAAATAACGAGACCGCTTTCCTTTAAGAGCATATTCGCTTTATATACTTCTTTTTTTAATTCATCAAGCATAATTATCTCCCACCCCAAACGACATCAGAAAGCAGCAGTTTTTCCTTAAAAGAGTTGATTTCTGTCAAGTTATTTATATGTATAAACTCAATTTCAGCCATCTCTGCAAACTTTCTACAGATTCCCTGACCGTTCTTTCTGTTGGGTACATCTAGCCCCAGTCTTCACGGTTCCATATTCACCCAATTGGTTTGTCACGAAAGCAGAGATTATGGCATAAGATAAAATGTGTACTAACCCAAGAAGGCGGGGTTATGCCATGCAATATGCAGCACACATGAAAAACACAATTGACTTTGGGCCTGAGCCTTTTGTTGTTAACATTTCAAATGCAACGGAACAAAACTCGGTTTACCGTAGAACATTATGGACGGGATGCCATTTACAGCTTACGCTTATGTGTATTCCACCTTGCGGGGAAATTGGCTTGGAGGTACATCCGCAGACCGACCAATTCCTCAGATTGGAGGCGGGACGGGGAATCGTGAAAATGGGAAAATGCAAGGATCAGCTTGATTTTCAGCAGAAAGTTTGCCGGGATGATGCCATATTCGTTCCGGCTGGTACCTGGCACAATGTAATCAACACAGGGAGAGCACCATTAAAGCTTTACTCCATCTATGCCCCGCCTCACCATCCCCATGGAACCGTTCACCGCACAAAAGCGGAAGCGGATGCCAGAGGGGACTAACGCGAATAATGCGTCAGGCTTACAATTTTATGTAAGCCTGACGCATTTTAATTTATCCTTTTGTTTTAATCCGATCGAACAACTTCACAATCTCGTACCAAAACACCGATACCGCCGCCAGCCCCAAAGCCACAAAAAGCTGTGCTACAGATGGCGATGCCAGTTTTAACACACTCGAAATAGGTGTATATAGGATGATGAGCAGCAATGCTACCGTACCGATATTAATAGCCCACATAACCTTGTCTTTGGCAAGGCGAAAAGCCGAACGCAGAAAACAGTCATGATCTGAACTGTTAACCTGCACGAGGAACAGATTTGCCAGCATGATAACAGCAAGGCCCAAAGCGCGGGCGAGAGGAGCGTTATCAGGATTTGCTGACAGCGTGTAGAAATAGATGCCAAATGAAGTGGCAAACACAGTCAAGCCTTGCATTACACTCTTGAAAAGAATTTTGCCATTGAGCATTTTTTCGGCGGGGTCACGGGGTGCCCGTTCCATAATATCAGTTTCCGCTGGCTGTCGCTCCAAAACGATGGAACAGGTTGGATCAATGAGCAGTTCCAAAAGCACAACATGTAAAGGCAGCAGCATCAATGCTGCAGGAGCAATACCCAGAAGCGGTCCAAGCAACGCCGTGAAGGCAATAGGAATGTGAATGGTAAATACATATCCCACTGCCTTGCGGATGTTGTCATAGATGCGCCTGCCGTCCTTCACGGTTTCCACAATAGTGGTGAAGTTGTCGTCCATGAGGATTAGATCGGCGGCTTCTCTGGATACCTCGCTACCCCGTTTGCCCATAGCAATGCCGATGTCGGCATATTTAAGCGCCGGGGCATCATTCACGCCATCACCGGTCATGGCGACGACTTCACCATTTTCTTTGAATGCCTTAACAATCCGCATTTTGTGCTCCGGCACAACACGAGAAAAGATGGAAACAGTTTTAACAACCTGACGAAGCTTTTCATCACTCATTTTGTCCAGCATATCGCCAGTGATGGTACTGCCGTCATTGGACAGCCCCACTTTTTTTGCAATAGCAGCGGCTGTGATACCACTATCACCGGTAATCATCACAACACGAATGCCCGCCTTTTTACAAACGGCAATATCTGCCTTAACACTTTCTCTCGGGGGGTCAGCCAGTCCGATCAAGCCAAGTAATGTCAAGCTGCAATCTGTAATTTTGGCTGGAACCTCCGCTTCACTTTTCGGGAAGGCGGCAGCCACAGCAATAACGCGCAACCCTTGATTGGAGAGTTCCGCTACCTGTTCTTCCGCCGCATTTCGCTCAGTATCACTTAATTGGCAGATGGTGAGAATTCGTTCTGCACTGCCCTTGGCGGCAATGGTAATGTTGCCATTTTGCTGCCAAACATGCCCCATCATTTTTAGCTCGTTGGTAAATGCGTATTCGGTAATTAGCCTGCCGTAAAATAGGCTTTGCGTGGATATTCCGTGTTTCTCACAATAGGCAAGCATTGCTTTTTCCATGGGGTCGTAGACATCTGTTTCACAGGCCATCCCCATAACCGTAAGAAGCTTAGTTTGATTTTCGTTTACCGCCCATGTGTCCTGCACTGTCATCTGGTTCATCGTGATGGTACCTGTTTTATCCACGCACAGCACTGAAACAGCACCCAAGGTTTCTACGCTGGGCAATTTTCGGACAAGGGAATTCTTTTTCGCCAGCCGCCATGCACCCATGGAAAGGAAAATGGTTAGGACAACAGGGAACTCCTCCGGAATCATTGCCATAGCAAGGGTGATACCTGATAAGATGCTTTTAGTCAATCGGTCAACAAACTCATGATCTGGCAGGTTGAACCATGTGAATATACCTACCAACACAAACAAAACACCCGCGATGATGGCACAGGCCTTGACCAGCTTGCCAGTCTGCTTTTGTAGCGTGGTGTCTTCCTGGGGTGCTTCGTTTAGGTGGACACCGATTTTTCCGTATTCGGTGGCGGTGCCAATTTTATCAACTTCTACCGTTGCGGTGCCCTGGGTGACAAGGGTACCTGCATAACAGTAATCCCATCGCCAATAATCTTCGCTTGGCGGTGCAGCTTTTGTTGGTATTTTCCAAACGCCCTCGGCTTCGCCGGTCAGTGAGCTTTCATCTACACACAGGTCGCTGCAGTTGACGACTACACCATCGGCGGTAATTTTCACACCCTCATAAATCATCATCAAATCGCCCGGAACCAAGTCTGCGCTGGCAATTTGCTGTTCTACACCATCACGTATAACGGTAACATGAGGTGCAGATAAATCCTTGAGGGCATTTAAGGTTTTGTCGGTTTTCCACTCCTGATTTATCTGGATGCTGATAATCCCTAACACAAAAATCAGCATAATGGAACCATCTCTCGGTTCACCTAAAATAAAATAGATAATGGCGGCAACAATAAGCAGCAAAAACATTGGCTCACAGATAATGTGCAGCACCTTTTTCCAAAAGCTCTCTTTTCTTTGTGGCACTAATTCATTTTTACCGTATTGCTCTTGCCGTTTTTTTGCCTCTGGGGTAGAAAGCCCTAAGAACTTTTCGGTATTAGCCATAAAAGAATCCTCCGTTCCCGCTTTTGCGGTGTCTTGATTTCTCCTATGCCACTCCATTTAAGGTCGAGTGTTCCATAAACGCCTATAAAAAGCACACCTATGGAACATACTACTTTCCCACAGATGTGCATAAATGCTATCTGCTGCCGAAAAAACGGCCCGGCCCCATGACCTTCTATCAAAGGTTCATCGCCTGCTCAGTTTGTACTGGTGATCTCGCATCCCGGTTGGGATGTAATGCAGTGCAAAGAGATTACTCTTTAGTATATGTGAAGTTCGTAAGAAAGTCAACTGTTTTTGTAAATAATTTTTGTAAATTGAAGATTGTAAGTTTAATTGCCCACCATATAATACCAGTTGCCTCAAAGTGCAATTTGATACAAGAACCTCACAAAGCTCGTACAGAGAGCCGTAGGCGTTACAGCAGACGGCAAATTCGGCAGCGAAACGCAAAAGGCTGTTATAGCGTTTCAAAAAGCGAATAAGCTAACTCCAGACCGAGCGGTCGGTTTAAACACTTGGAAAGTAATACTCAAAGTAAGATAACTAAATAAATTAAAGCGGGGCTTCGGCCCTCCTTTTTATTGCGTATGATGTAGTCAACCGACAGTTAGCGCGCGTGATTTGTGGTGATTTTTGGAAGGAGAGTCCGAAAAAACTCCAATAAGCGTTGATACACACGCTTATTGGAGTTTCTGGGGCAGCACCCTTTTAATAAGACAATATTTACCGTAATAAAAGATGAGGAAAAACTGCAAAAGGTAGTTAGTGAAATTCAAAGTCTTTTGAGAGATGAAAAAACCCCACAGGGGGGCTTTATGTTC
>JAAZGX010000224.1 GCA_012511005.1 Clostridiales bacterium | reverse complement strand
CAGTTCCAATTTCTAAAGTCGCCTAACTTACAAGCATAAATCTCATTTTTCTTTGAATTACAGCCCCAAACTCTGTTTTCGCCCTCAACAACAAAATCCATAGCGGGAACTTCTCTTGTTATTGTTAACGGCGCTTCTTCTGTTATGGGAGAGCTTATATTCCCCGTTACCACAATAAAGTCATCAGACGCTTCATAAAGTATTAAAGTAGTATTAAACTGTGCGTCTGCCGCTCCGCTTATTTTTACACCGTCAAGCTTTCTAAACGCTTTGCCGATATTCGGGCTTGCTATTTTTACATATGTAGTTTCAACCGCTGCCCATATATTTGTAAATCCGTTATACCGTTTTAATATGTCACTTCCTGTATCGTACCAAAGCTCCCCCTCTTTTGGGTTATTAGGCTCGGCATCAGAAGATATATAGTCGTCATATGCCGTACCGTCCGCTCTGCACGGAGTGAATGTCACGCTGCCGCCCGTAGTAAATGATGCGGCAAAGCTGCCTTTGTCAGTAAGGTCACTCGTATTTACATAAATCAAATCAGGGAAAATCAAAAGATAAGCACCCATAGAAACCATTTGCCTGTCAGAAACAGAAGTCAAAAGAGTTATGCCCGTCAAAGCCTCGCCGCCATAATAGAGTTTGTTGTCGTTTATATAAAAAAGCTTGTCCTTTGCATAAAGAGAATTTAGTCCGTTTTCACTCGTAACGAGCGGGAATGATGCCCTTTTATGCCTTGTGGCAAATAGCGGAAAGTATGATGATGTTAAATTCAGCGCGTCTGTAAATTCGCCGTCTGCCGCCGTTTTATTATTGTTATAGCCGTAAAAAACACTCGTCGTCTCAACACTTTTAGGCGTCCGTTTAATAGATGCCACTTTTTTCACCTGCCTATCGTAAACTTCGTCTTTTTCTTTACCGTTTGACTGCGATTTATATAGTCCTTATACCCTTTAAGGCTTTCATTAAACAGAGCCTGTTCATTTTCATAACGCGTTAATTCATTAAACGCAAGGTACATACGCATACAAAGATAATGCACATAAATACCGTCAAAAGGAAACCTTATTAACAGAAAATCATCCTCTGTGTATTCGCTGTCCTCTCTTTCCTTACCGAGATAGTGAAGAATATGCTTTGCCCATCTGTTGTCCTTGTTATATGGCGGTTCTTTATAAAAGCTGAAAAGATTTTGCATTATATCGCCGTCAAGCTCCCTTAGCCAAAACTTTTTAACGGCTGCGTCTATATCATTTTTTATATACGAATCAGCGTATTCAATAGCTTTTTTTATTTTCATTCTATCCCCCATTCGGGAGGCGGCTTTTGCCGCCCCCTCTTTTTCTTAGACTGTGCAATTAGCCTCTATAAAGCTTTCTGCCTGTGTTTGCATAGCCTGTGAATTGTTAAGCACCTCTGCAAACCTTTGCGGAATTCTTATTTCAATACCCGTTTGCACAAGAATTCGCTCTCCGTTTACCGATACAAATCTCTGTGTGTCATTTCTGTTTTGCTTTGGTACAAAAACACTTACCAATTTGTCGCCTATGTTTTCCGTAATTGATTTCTTCGCCATTTTTGTATTCCTTTCTGTCGTTTCTTAGTTAGCCTTTGCTGTGGAAGAGAAGGTAGAGCCGCTTTCTATTCTTAACAAATATTCCTCAACGAGCCTTTTTGCCACTTTGAGGCTTTTCCAGCCAATGGAGCTTCTTTGGTTGAGCGGGTCGTTACCGTATCCTTTTTGCTTTACGATATGCTCTATACCGCCGCCGTTTACAGATGTTACGCCATACGCATCCGCGCCTACAATAAGCGTTGCGAATACAGCACAGTTTGCCGCTCCGCCCTCTCCGGCATAAACTATTTTGCCAACTCCTGTGTTAGCAGTCGGGATATTGGCGTCGCCGTCCGATACCGTAACAGTAGCGGTACCGCCCGTTCCCGCCGCTGCGCTCTTTACTGTATATGTTATACCCTCAATAAGAATTTTCCTGCCTGAGAGAGCCCCCGCTTCTATTTCTGTTACCGTTTCATTTACTGTAATTGTTTTGCCGGCAGACGATAAAGCCGCCGCCATTGTTAATCTGTCTAATCCGTTTATTAAGTCTGCACCCTTAAAAATCTTAGCCTCTGTTGACTCCACAAAACGCACACCGCCCAAAGAGCCTATTTCACCCGTCAGCATATTTTCAGGAGTTGTGTATTTCTGCACATCGAGCCACTGATTGCCCGCCTCCTGCATTAAATCATACGCAACATATGGGTGGATAACACCGACATAATAGCCGTCAATTTTTGGTGCGTTCATCGCCTTTAATTCCGCGGCAGCCTTAAATACATCTTTAACTTTCAAAAGGCATGTGGCGTCAATTCCGCTTCTTAAAGTCACGGCGGTCTCTGTACTGCCGTTAAACTTGGGGCAATACTGCACATTAGTACCGCCTGCAATTTCGTTTCTTACTATCGTATCCATAGTAAGCCCCGCCTGAGCCGCAAGCTGTTTTGTCGCCTCTACAATCGTATTGTCAACTGCCGTAAGCTCTAATAAATCCGTCTGCTCAATGTAGTCGCCGTATTGGTCTACAACGGCGTTTACACTTGACACATTAAGCTTGTTTCCTGTCGGCGTAATCCCCTCAACGAGCGGCGTTAGTGCCTTTGGAAGTGACGAAAAGCGTCTGAACTCTATTTCCCTGCCGCCGCCCTTCGGAATATCCCTTTTCTGTCCGAACTGGTCGTGTATCAAATAGGGAGATGAAAGTGTTATAAGCGTTTTATCATAAAATGTTTTCATTTCCGCGGAAAGATTGTTCCCCAAAGCGTCACTTTGTGTACTGTTTACAAGGTCCCCCGCTGCAAAAAGCTGTAAATTCATTAATTCAATTCCTTTCTTTTGTTGCGCGGGCGTTAAAATTTTATGTTGGCGCCCGCTTCAACCTGTTTTAATATTTCTGTAATATCCTTCGCGGTGAGTGCGTTTACATCGGTTTTTTGTGCTATGGCGCTTTTTGCGCCCAAACCGTTTTCCTGTGGACGAGAGGCTTTTGCTTCAAGCCCTTTTACAACATGCTCGCTTACTTTCTGAGCCGTATATTCCATAGCGCCGCCTATTATTTCATCCTTGTGAATGACTTCATATGCAGTTTTCACGGGAATTCCTGCTTTTAAAAGCGTTATAAATGTGTCATTTCCTTTTACCTCTTCACGAAAATCGAATGACGGGTAAACTTGCTTTAACTGCTCGCTTTGCTTTAACCACTCTGAAACCTCCATATTAGCTTTATTAAAAGCCTCAAGCTGCTCTCTTTCGCTATTTCCCTTATCTTTTATGATAGCTTCATTAAGCGCCGAAAGGTCGCCGTCCTCTATATTGTGCTGCTTATATAGGTGCGATAATAAAGGTGAAAGGCTTTCCTTTTCCGTTTCAAGCAGTTTTGTTTCCTTAAAGCGTTTGTCAATAATGCTTTGCATTCTTTTTGTAAACTCGTCCTTAAACTCCCCGTCGATAAGATTTCTAAACTGCTCTGCCCTATTAGTTTCGGCGGAAAGCGCGGTACCGTTTTCCTGCACGGCGTCAGCATTTGCTAAAGCTTTTTCATCGCCCGTTTCACTAATTTCTGCCCCCTCTCCCTCACCGTCAGAAAAGGCGCATAGATTAAGTCTGTACCAATTGTTTTTCATAAGTAAATCTCCTTTTTTATTCACCGTCTTTCCGGCGTGTCATACGCGGATTTAAGGCGGCGGAAACACGGCTTTCAAAACCGTATTGTATTCCATTTCCGTATCTTAACCGCTTACTGTTATATAGTCGGGATATTCCTCCTCTATAAGTGAAAACCCGATAATACATGTTTCAATAATTGTATCTATCTTTTCCCTTGAAAAGTCATATGGCAAAACCTCAAGATACATATTTCCGTCACTGACGCTTTCAGTTCTTATGTAAAGGTAGCTTTCATCCTGTGCGCACTTTAGAGCGTTTAAAAGCGTATAAGCTAAAGCAGATATGGCGGCGCAAACAATGTCTTTCCCGCTTTCACCAAATCCCGCGTGACCTGTAACAGAAATTATATAGCTGTCATAATACTCCTCTATTGATACTGCCGTCATATCTGCACATCCTTTAGAGTTTCCTGTGCGGCTATTTTTGCTAAAACTTCTGCTTTGCCCTCAAAATCCATCATTTCAACGGCTATTACTGCTTGCTCTTTCATAGCGGGATTAAAAATGCCGTTTGTATAAAGCTGTAAAGCCAATTCATTCTGACTTAATTTTGAGAAAGGGCTTGCTTTTTGAGAGCTTACCTTTATATCGAATATCGGTAGTCTGCTGCCGAGCATAATGCCAAAAGCGCTGCCCTGATTTTCAGCTCGGAGTCCTTTATTGCTGTAGCTTATATAATCCTCGCTGCCGCCTTGACCTATTATTCTAAAGCAGCGCGGCTCATCATAAAATTGCCTGACAAGCTCAATGCAAAGCTCGTTTAGCTTTGTAAACGCCCTGTATGCGCCTCTTATCATATCCCTTGTGAGCTTGCCGCCCGCCTCTTGAAGCGCCGCAATAGCACTCGCCGCCGTCACTCCTCCTGATGTCGAGCCTTGCGAAAAATCTCTGTTTCCGCTCGTTTCCTTCAGCTCGTCTATTTTGTTGTTGAGTACCGCCATATAGATTTCTGAAATAGGTGCAATTCTTATTTGCCTTAAACTGTCCTCGCCGAGATTGCTTCCCTCAACATGAACAAAATTGTTGCTCCAATCAGCAAATTCCTCTTCGTTGACACTGCCTGACGAGTTAATGAAATACCGTACTGCCGCCGCCATTTTAGCGTTGCTCATTATAGCCGCGCCGAGTACATCTATTTGTTTTTGCGTATTTTTCATAATATCAACATAACCAAATCCGGACGGCGTTCCTTCCTCAATAAATAATGGGTCAAAAACAAACGGGTAACGCCCATGCTCATATAGTCCTTTCTGTTTTGCATTCTCATCGTTTTCCGTAGAATAAAGAATAACAGAGTTACAAAATTTGCAGTAATGAAGCGTATCATATGAGCCGTTGTTCACTTTGTAATACCAGTCTATTACTACACTTTTTTCACTCGTATCAACGGCGTCGTCATATATGTATCGTGATACCTCAATCGTTGGGGTTTTGAGTTTTCCCTCAAGCTCCGGGTAAAGAGATAACAGATAATCATTATCAAAAAGCTCTGTGTGGAATAGGTTTCGGCTGTTTTCTATATCCCGAACTCCGCTTTCCCAAAATAAATTTAATATGTCAATCTGCTTAATTTCGATGTCGCCAATACCGCCGTTTTTGCGCGAATTCCAAAATATGCCGTAACATGCCGTACCGGCTTTTAGCTTTTGCCACCACGCGTCGGAATATGTTTTTTCAAATTCATTTCTTTCAAATATCACGGGTAAAATTTGCGACAGTGCATTGGCGCTTTCTGTATCACTTTTTTCCCTCGGCAAACATACAACTTCAGGAAAGCTGTCCATAGCATCGGCATGTTTATTCGCAATCGAATTAAAAAGCCATGCCGAGGCAGGGTCGTCGTCACCGCTGTAACCCCTCATTTGCTCAAAATGGCGCAGCTTAAACCACTGCTCATTTTCTATAACGCGGCTTTCAAGATTTGCTTTGCCGCTTTTATATTTGTGTAGTATCTCAAGCGCTTTTTCTATTTCCTCTTTGCCTATTTTTTTATGCGGCTCTTTTTTTATCTCACTTTTCAATTAATCACTTCCAATATGAATATTTTCTATATTTCTGCCCGCTTAGCTCTAATGGGTCGTCCCCCATTTCTTTTTTCGGAAAAACCTTTTTCGGTTTTATAGGTCTTGCCATACACATATAACGGGTTTCGTCAGCAATATGGTCTTCTCCGTCCGTGTCTAAGTCCTCAGGTCTTGTCCTGCTGTACTGTAAAAGCGGCATGGTGCGTATAAAGCCTTTGCAGTTACAAAATATGTACATATCCGGTATGCCGTTATCGTCAAACTGTAATCTATAATGTACCTGCATCCACCCCGGCAGCCTTGTGTTGTCGCCCTTGTTAAAATACACTCCGAGCCTTTCGGCGCTCTCTATTATTGCCTCTCCTCTTGAGGCGTCCCATATTGACGGGTCAGCGACGCCTATTATCTGTTTGCCTTTTAGCCATCTATGCTCTTTCTCTATATTCGCTAT
>JAAZGX010000223.1 GCA_012511005.1 Clostridiales bacterium | reverse complement strand
GCTCTTTCAGCACTGTCAGCAAGGCGCTCACAGTTATTATTCCACCGTGTGCCAACTGTGCGGGATGTATAGCTGCCCACGCCGTGGTCTGTGAGCGGCAATTCATTATCCCATATGGGCATATTGTCTTTTATGCTCTCCGGCAAGTCATCAATCGCATCAAAAAGCTCTGTGGATGCAACTGACAGAACATCAACATCCTTTTTTGCGTTCTCTCTTATAGAGTCGCATACAGCTTTTACGGAGTTTTCCGCGGGAGCGCCGCCTCTGTCTCCTGTACCGTAAAATGTTGCTGTGAGGGGCAATCCGTATTTTTCATTGTCTTTTAGCTTTGGATATACCGCCTTGTCTTTTCGGACATCTCTTACCGTTCTTGCGTATGATGACGGCTTTATGTTGGCGTAAATATATCTGCCGTCCACCCCATACCATTTGCCTATGTCAAACGGTTGACCGTAGGCGCTGCCCCAAGCTAATTTACCTGTGGAAAAGCCTTTAAGCCCCGAATGTGCGGCTATTGACGGCAGAGCATAACCAAAGCCGAAACAGTCGGGAAGAAAAATGTCGTTTGCCGTTTTGCCGAACTTTTCTTTGAAGTAGGTGTTGCCGTATAGGATATTGCGGAAAAGCGCCTCCGGAGAGGGCATATTTACATCGCCGTTTTCATATGAACTGCCAATGGGATGCCATCTGCCCTTTTTTACATATTCCGTAAGTTTTTCAAATGCATCCGGATAATATTCCTCCATAAGCTCGTACCTATACGAGCCTTCAAATCCAAATGTGTATTCGGGATACTTGTCAAAAAGCTTGAAATTTCTGTAAAGCGTATTCGGTATGTACTCATCAATCGTCGTTTCAAGAGTCCAAAGCCAAGAGGTGTCAAGATGTGATGCGGCAATCGTAAAAATCCTTTTTTTATCTTTCATTAAAAGCCCTTCCCCTGTTACATTTATCTTAAAAAGTATACCATATGAAATATTTGCCGTCAATAAACAAAAAACACCGACAGTACTGTATAATCAGATAGTTTTGAGCATTATTATCTTTTATCAATACAAAATATTGACACATAATAAAACTGTGGTAAAATGTGTTTAAGCATCAGAGAGGAGTGTTTTTATGTTAATTGGAACTATTACCGATTATGCGGTTAAGCATTTTGGAATGGAAAAAGGGTTGGAAATTATCGCAGGGGCCGGTTTTAACTCGCTTGACTTTAGTATGTTTAATTACTCATTAGATGAAGAGCCTTTTAATTTACCTGACGAAGAATTTAAGAAGTATTTTAAGGGTATCGCAGAAACTATAAGTAAAAATGGGCTTATTGTAGGACAAACACATACGCCTTTTCCTACATATGTAGAAGACATTAAAAGGGACGAAGAAATACTTGAAGTACAGGCTAAAAGTATTTATGCTACATCCTTACTCGGCAGCAAATACGCAATAATACACCCCGCTGTGCCGAAAAAGCGCAAGTATGACCGCTATAAGGAAGAAACGAAGCAAATTAATATGGAAAGGTATTTGCATTTATATGAGTACCTTGAAAAACACGATGTTTACTGCTGTATTGAAAATATGTTTTCAAGGGACAGTTATACGGGGCTTATTTGCCCTACCACATGCTCTACGGCAGAGGAAATGGTTGACTATATAGATACGCTTAACAGCCTTACAAACAGCAATAGGTATTGTGCATGCCTTGATATCGGTCACTCAAATCTTTTACATTATAACGGGTATGAGACTATTAATGCTGCGGATATGATTAAAATTCTTGGTGACAGGCTTAAAACGCTCCATGTTCAAGATACTGATGAGGTACACGATTTACATATGCCGCCCGGATTTGGCAACATTGATTTTGACGATGTTTGTGAAGCGTTAAAAGAGGTGGGTTACAAAGGTGTTTTCAGTTTGGAAGCAGATAGTCTTTGCTATAAACTTGGTAAAGAATGCGTAAATGAAAGTCAAAAACTTATGTACAGAATAGCGAAAAAGTTCATTGATGCTCACAATTTATAAGGCTTTATTTCCGTACATTATATAAAAAATGGGCTGTATCTTATGCAATTTGTGTTTTGATACAGCCTTTTTATTTTTATTTCTTTGTGCCTGTTACCGATGTCAAGTCTAAAATCATTTTGCCGCCCTTAAATCCAGCTACTTTTATTTTATCCGTGTCAGCAGTAAGGGTTATAACTTCTACGGGGCTGTCGGCACTTGCTATGATGATGTTTGCTATTTGGTCCTCTACCTCTTTTCGAAGTGTTCGTCTTAGCTCCCTTGCTCCGCGTACACCGTCGTCGCTTTGAGCTGCTATAAGCTTTGCGACGCCCTCGCCTACCTCTAATGTTATCCCTTTTTCGTGAAGCGGCTCTTTTAATTCGTTTATAAGAATTTCCGCTATTTTTTCATATTCGGGAAGCGCCAAATCATTAAATACGACGATTTCATCTACTCTGCCTAAAAATTCGGGGCGTAAAAAGTCTTTTAAGGCTTTCATCATTCTGTCTTTTGTAGCGTCCGATTTTAGTTTGTTAAAGCCTAAAGCGCTTTCCTTGTTTTCACTGCCGGCGTTTGAGGTCATAATTATAACACAGCTTTCAAAGCTAACCGTTCTGCCTTGGGCGTCACTCGTTTTGCCTTCGTCAAGAATTTGTAAGAGGATATTCATAACATCGGGGTGCGCTTTTTCGATTTCGTCAAAAAGTATAACGGAATATGGCTTTCTTCTGACTTTTTCAGTAAGCTGTCCCGCCTCGTCATATCCTACATAGCCGGGAGGCGAGCCTATAAGTCTTGATACGCTGTGCTTTTCCATAAACTCTGACATATCAAGCCTTATGAGAGTTTCCGGAGTGTCAAAAAGCTCTGCCGCAAGCTGTTTTACAAGCTCTGTTTTGCCAACACCCGTAGGACCTATAAATATAAATGATGCGGGGCGCCTTTGCGGCGAAATCTGAACGCGGCTTCTTCGTATTGCGGCAGATACGGCTTCAACCGCTTCATCCTGCCCTATTATTCTACTTTTTAGCTTTTCTTCAAGGTCTGTTAGTCTGCCAATGTCGCCCTCCATAACCTTTTGAGCAGGTATGCCCGTCCAAAGATTTATTACTTTTGCAAGGTCTTCTTCTGTAACGGCGTTGTCGTCTGCCTTTTCTTTAAGCTCTTTTTCTTCATTTTGAAGCTTTAATATGACAGAGCGTATTCGTGCAAGCTCCTCATAATCTATTTCCTCTGTGCTTGCAATCATTTCTTCCTCATCCAAATGCAAATCCTCAAGCTCTTTTAGCAGTATCTCATAATCGCTTATAGATTTATTGCGAAGATTAGCGCAAGTGCAAGCCTCGTCAAGAAGGTCAATAGCCTTATCGGGTAAAAATCTGTCGTTTATATATCTTTCAGAAAAAACAACGGCTTTATAAACGAGAGCGTCACTAATTTTAACCTTGTGATAGTCCTCATAGTAATATTTAATACCTAAAAGCATCTGATACGAGTCTGCAATAGACGGCTCCTCAACCTTTACGGGCTGGAAACGGCGTTCTAACGCGGCATCCTTTTCAATATGCTTGCGGTATTCAGTAAAAGTCGTGGCTCCGATTACTTGTATCTCGCCTCTTGAGAGCGCCGGTTTTAGGATATTTGCGGCATTCATTGAGCCTTCCGCGTCACCTGTGCCGACAAGATTGTGAACCTCGTCTATAAACAGAATGATGTTTCCTTCTGCTTTTACCTCGTCAATAAGCCCTTTTATCCTGCTTTCAAACTGTCCCCGAAACTGTGTGCCCGCAACGAGCGCAGTAAGGTCAAGGAGATGTATTTCCTTGTCAGCAAGGCGCGCGGGAACTTCGCCTGCCGCTATTTTAATGGCAAGCCCTTCCGCAATAGCCGTTTTGCCAACGCCCGGCTCGCCTATTAGGCATGGATTATTTTTTGTGCGGCGGCAAAGGATTTGAGTTACCCTATAAATCTCTTGCTGCCTGCCTATTATCATATCTATTTTGCCGTCTTTAGCCTTTGCTGTAAGGTCGGTGCAGTACAGCCCTAAAAATTTTCTCTTATCTTTATTTTTATTCTTTTTTCTTCTGCCTTTCTTATTTTCGCTTTCATCGTCTTCTAATTCCTGTTCTTCGGAAGGGTTTCCCATTTGAGCGTTTAAGAATGGCATTGTTCCCGCTCCGCCGGGCTGAAATCCCTCAAGACCGTCAAACATTTCTGTAAACTGCTCGCTTACGGCATCAACTTCGTCTTCCGTAATACCCATATTTGCCATCATTTGCTTTATGGGTCCAATGTTCATATCCAACGCGCATTTCATACAATAGCCTTCTTGCGTGGCTTTGCCCTCTTCAATTTTTGAAACGAAAATTACAGCAGGTCGTTTTTTGCATTTGCTGCATATTGCTTTATTCATGTGTCTTCTCCATTTTTCTGTTTAACTTTTGGCTCCGGATTTTGTTTTGTCTTAAATTGCTTTATTGTCCCCGGAAGATAACCCAAAAAAGCAACGATAGTTAATATTGCCGAAACGGCTACAAGTATTATCAGCAGCGTCGCATTCATTTCCCAAATATCCTTAAATGCTCCAAATTCCGGCGCGAATGCTATTAGCAAAATCATAACGGCATAAAATACGAATGTGGCTATTTTGCCATAGACTTCCGCAGGACTTGGTCGCAAATTCATCAGCAATAAAGCGCCGCCTCCGATAACCATTATTGCCTCTTTTATTAAAAATACAAGGAAAATCCAGCTATAAGCTACGAGCGTCTTGTTTGTTGAACCGTTAAATTTTATGAAAAGTAAAATTGCAAGCGCTATTTGCGTCAGCTTGTCCGCAACAGGGTCTAATACCTTGCCAAGGTCACTGACTTGATTAAAGGCTCTTGCTATTTTACCGTCAAGAAAATCGCTAAGTCCGGAAAAGAACAACACAGTGACGGCCCATATGTATTGCTCTTTTAAAAAGAGATATGCAAAAACGGGAACAAGGAAAACTCTGATTACCGTCAAAAAATTCGGGATTGTCCAACAATTTTTAAATAGACCCTTCATAAATATCTTTCCTTTCGAGCAAGTTTTATTACTTTACGCTCTTATAGTTTAAATCTTGATATAATCGGATTTATTCCGTTAATAAATTTAATTATTAGTGAATTATCAATATATTCTGACATTTTCCCGCCTAAAAGACCTCCGAAAAAGTAGAATGCGGAGCAAATAACAAATAGAATTATGACGCCTTGAATAATACCCACAACGCCGCCGAGGAACCTGTTCACATTTTTAACGAGCGGCATTTTGAAGACCTTATTTATAAGCTTTGCAAGAAATCCGAATATAATCGACGCTAAAATAAAAATTATAATACTGCACAACACTGTTAAAAGCACGACTATCATCGGTTTTAATACACTTTCTGTCACGGCGGCTGAAATTCCTTTTGCAGAAACATCCGTATTGCTTATGCTTTCAACCGCTGCCGTTGCGTTAAAGCCTATTTTTTCTGCAATCTTAATAAGGCCTTCCGGCAAAGCTTCAATAATGCCTTTCGTTTGCGTAAGTATATCTCCCGCGGAGGATTTTTCAATTCTTTCCGCCAAAGCCTTTTCTATTATTGCTCTTACTGCTTTATCATACAAAAGCTCTGCGGCAGGTTTTCCGAATATATATGCCGTTATATAAGAAAGCACCGTTGCCGCAAGGTTTAACGCTATTTTTGCAAAGCCCTTTTTAACGGCAAATGCAACTATAAAAGCAAAAACCGCTATAAGAATAATATCAATAATATATGCCATATTTATTCATTCCTCTTTTCTAACTGATTGTAAAATCTCTTTCTATTTTGTCGGCAGAGCTTAAAAATACATATCTATTGCTGCCAAAAAGTTTTTCAATTCTTCTGTCTGTCTTTATTTCATTTACTATTTCCCCCTTTAGATTATAAACTAAAACGCTTTTATCGGCAAGTAAAAATACATATTTTCCGTTCGTATTTGCCGCTAAAATATTTGCCCCTATTTCCTTGCTTAACACTATTTTTCCTTTTCTATCCGATATGTTAAGCTCATATATGTTGTTTCCGCCGTATTTCGACATAACTAAAACGCTTATGCCGTTTTTAGCTTCACTGTAAAAGCCTAATTCCGACTTGTAATATTTCTTTTGCTCTGTAAGCTCCTTATTCCCCTTAACGGTATATATTCCGCTGTCCGTAAAAATATACAGCAGTCTGTTCGATAAATACTTAATTTTTAGTATCGTCTCGCCCTCAAATGTATGAGTATAAAGCTCCTCACTGTATTGAAATCCGAAAATGTGAACAGTTGAAACAATATCTCCGTCCTTGGCGCCCACACAAGCCGCCGCTATATATTTGCCGTTATCGGACAAGGCTATTGAGGTAGTATGTAAATATGCGCAGTTCCAAACGAAAATTTCTTTGCCCGCTTTATTTACCGCATACATTTTGCTCGTAGTATCATCACCGCGAACGGAGAACGCTTTAATCCCATTTCTGCCGATTGCAGTTGTTAGGATATCCCCGTATTTTGACTCGCCCTGCTCTATTATTTTATTGCCTTTTATGAGCATATATTTCGTACCGCTCCTGTCATATAGAAAAGTGCCGTATTTGCCCTTTGTTACAGCAGGCGCCGCATATTTATGCTCCTTAGCTAATTTCTCTTTACCTGTAAAATCATATATTTTTATATCCGTATCTGTAAGCACATAAAAACCCTCGCCGTATAAATCCGTTAATAATGTGTTTACCGTGCTTATGTGAACAGGAAACAGACTTGCATCATCTCCCGTTATGTATGCCCGCACTCTCGTTATAATACCGGAGCTTGGCATAGAGCCGAAAAAGTGCGATACAATAAAAACGGATGTAAAAGCGGCTATTAAGACAAGTATAAGTGTAATAAGCCTTTTTAGAAAATTCTTATTCTTTTTTTTGTTTCCTTTTTTAGCGGCACTCATAATTTTCTCCTATATCTCAAAGTCGTAAAAGACCTTATTTAAGTATAGCCCTTGCGGCATAACCGTTATACCTGCCCTCGTTCTGTCAAGCGAGCTTATTATTTGTGGTATTTCGCTTTCCTTTATTTTGCCGTTTTCAGTGTAAATCAGCGTTCCGACAATAATCCTTGCCATATTGTATAAAAATCCGTCTGCACATATATTTATGCTGACTATGTCACCGTTTCTTTTTACTCCTATGTCATAAATCGTTCTGATTTTTGATAAAACCACTGTATCTGCGCTGCAAAAGGCTGAAAAATCATGTGTGCCAAGAAAGTGTTTAGCCGTTTCATTAAGCCGTTTTTCATCTATAAAAAACGGATAATGGTATGCCCTGCCCGATAAAAACGGATTTCGTATTTCTCCCGTGTCAATTAAATACACATATTCCTTTTTAATGCAAGAAAACCTTGCATTAAAACTCTCATTGACTTCTATACATTTGCTCGCCGCAATATCAAAGGGAAGCTGCCCGTTTAATGCCATAACAAATCTGTCTGTCGGAATTGTGCTTTTTGTTTTTACTGAAAAACAAAACATATTGGCATGAACACCGGCATCCGTTCTGCTACACCCTATAATATTCGCCTTGTCACCTGTTATGTTAAAAAAGGCCTTTTTTATAGTATCCTGTACGGTGACGGCGTTTTTTTGGCTTTGCCAGCCGTGATACATTTTACCGTCAAACGATATGACAAACAGTAGATTTTTCATATCAAATTGCTCTCCCGAAAAGAATATTGATATATATAACGGCTGCCGTAAGTACCGCTAATGCCAAAAATGCCGCGAAGTCGCGTATGCCTGTTTTCGGCTGCTTCATTCGTGTGCGCCCCTCTCCGCCTGTATAGCAGCGGCAGGACATAGCGTCAGCAAGCTCAAAAGCGCGCTTGAATGAGGATATAAACAGCGGTACGAATATAGGAAACAAAGCCTTTACTCTTTTTATGAGGTTGCCCGTTTCAAAGTCTGCTCCTCTTGCCTTTTGCGCATTCATAATCCTGTCTATCTCCTCAATTAATGTTGGAATAAACCTTAAAGCTATCGTCATCATCATAGCGAAAATATGGACTTCTATCTTAAAGATTTTAAGAGGTGATAAAAGACTTTCTATGGCGTCTGTAAGAGATGTCGGCGAAGTTGTATAAGTGAGCATTGAGCTTGCAAGAATGAGTGTTAAAATCCTTACTACGACAAATGCCATCATATAAATGCCGCCGCTTGTAATTATTATCTTCCGATACGAGAAAATTTCCTCGCCCTTATCTACATAATAAAGCTGTAAAAGTGAAGTTAATATTAATATCGGTATAAGCGGCTTAAAGCTTTTTAGTACAAGCTTTACGGAAAGGCGCGTCAGTAAAAAAGAGAAAAGGACAAATGATGTCACAATACCTAACGCAAAGAAATTGCCGCATAAAAATATTATTACAAGAATGGCTATTGTAAGCACAATCTTCGTGCGGGCGTCTAATTTATGGATAAAAGAATTACCGGGGAAAAACTGCCCTATTGTGATATCCTTAATCATTCGCGCGCCTCCTTAATGCTATCAGAAGCGCGTCCTTAGCAATATTGACATCAAAAACATTTAGAGGCAAATCAAACCCTTTTTTATTAAGTTTTATGAATAAATTCGTTATTTCCGGTACGGAAAGCGCCAACTCCTCAAGCTCTTTATTATGTGAAAAAACCCGTTTAGCAGTATCGTACATAACAATTTCGCCGCCGCTCATAACGAGTACCTTGTCGGCTACTAATGCGGCATCGTCCATACTGTGCGTTACAAAAATTATGGTGCTGCCCGTATGCCTGTTATAGTTTTTGATAAGCTGTATTATTTCTGTTTTGCCCTTAGGGTCAAGCCCTGCCGTCGGCTCGTCTAAAATCAGTACGCCCGGCTTCATAGCCATAACGCCGGCTATTGCCGCCCTTCTCTTTTCCCCGCCCGATAAATCAAACGGCGACTTTTGTAAAAGCTCCGGCTTTAGTCCCGCGTACTCTGCCGCCTCTTTTACCCGCGCTTTTATTTCTTCTTGTGAAAGATTCATATTTTTAGGACCGAAGGCTATGTCCTTTTCGACGGTCGATTCAAAAAGCTGATGTTCCGGATATTGAAAGCAAAATCCTACATTAAATCGTGCGTTTTTTACACTGATTTTACTTTCCCATATATTTTTACCCTCGTACAAAACCTCGCCCGAATTAGGTTTAAGAAGTCCGTTAAGGTGCATTAGAAGGGTGCTTTTGCCTGAGCCTGTATGCCCGATAACGGCTATAATTTCACCTTTTTCAAAGGAGGCGCTCACGCCTTTTAACGCGTCTATCCTAAATGGTGAGCCTTCACTGTAAGTATGTGTTAGGTTTTTAACTTCAAGTATTGCCATGTTCTTTCTCCGCATATTTTATAAATGCTTCTATAAATTCGTCCTCTGTCATAATATCGCCGCCAATATCCACACCCTCGTTTTTCAGCATATCTGCCAACTGCAAGGGCTTTGGAGCGTTAAGCCCCATGTCTTTTAGCTCTTTTATGTGCCGAAACACTTCGCGCGGCGGTGCGTCAAGTTTTATTTCCCCGTCATCCATAACGATTACCCTATCGGCAAAAACGGCTTCATTCATAAAATGTGTTATCAAAATAACCGTTATATTATAATCCTTGTTAAGTGATTGAATAGCACTGAAAACCTCTTGCTTTCCCTTTGGGTCAAGCATCGCCGTAGGCTCGTCAAACACAATACTTTTTGTGCGCATTGTAATAACTCCCGCTATTGCTACTCTTTGTTTTTGACCGCCCGACAACCTGTGCGGCTCATGAAGCCTGTATTCATACATCCCTACCGCTTTTAGTGCATCGTCAACCCTTTGCCGTATTGTAGCAGGCGGAACACCTAAATTTTCGGGTCCGAATGCGACATCATCTTCAACAATAGTAGCAACAATTTGATTATCGGGATTTTGAAAAACCATTCCGACCGTCTGCCTTATTTTCGTTTCAAGGCTTTCGTCTTTTGTATCCATTCCTTTTACTGTTACTTTACCTGTAGAGGGCAGTAAAAGCGCATTCATAAGCTTTGCAAGCGTGGATTTTCCAGAGCCGTTATGCCCTAAAATCACGGTGAACTCACCCTCATAAATATCAAGATTTATGTTCTTGACCGCATAGTTATCGTCTTCTTCATATGAATACGACACATCGTCAAATTTTATAATTATGTCTTTACTCATTCTGCTCTT
>JAAZGX010000222.1 GCA_012511005.1 Clostridiales bacterium | reverse complement strand
GATGTCTTTTTTTTATTTTTGTTTTTCTTATGCGCATTTTCAGCTCTGCTGCCCGTCGCTATGCGCTCGTTACGGATTGTTTTTTCCTCATATGAATGAAAGCGTGATAAATACTCCTCGCGCGCTTCCTTATCAAGCTTTATTTCATTAGCAGCAGCCGTCTTATTGTTTTCTAAGCCGTCTGTTTCTAATTGTAATTCAGAGTTATTTACATCTTTTTTGTTTTCTTCATTACTCATTATGATTTTCCTTTCAAAGAGTGAAGTTTTTCTGAAAGCATTTGCAGCGCTTTAGCTGCCGCTTCATATCTGTTAGAGTTTCTTATGTCTTTTGTAAATGTATTTTTAAGCTCTGTTACGCTTATATCATCTTGAATATTTACTGCTATATATATAAGTCCCACAGGCTTTTTTGTGTCGTCAGAATTTGGACCTGCTATGCCTGTAATTGCGATACCGATATCGGTGTTAAATGCCCTGCATACGCCCTGCGCCATTTCATACGCCGTCTTTTCGCTTACTGCTCCGTATTTATTAATAGTTTCCGAAGAAACGCCAAGCAAGTTGATTTTAGCCTCGTTACTGTAAACGCATATGCCGCCTTTATAGACTTTTGAAATACCGCTGATGTCGGTTATAGCTTTACTTAAAAGCCCGCCCGTACAGGACTCTGCGACAGAAAGAGTGAAATTTTTAGATGATAACAAGCGTACAGCTTCTTTTGTATATTCGTTTAACACAGAATTATCCATTATTTTTCTCCATTATGCCGTTATGCTCAACATAAAGAATTTCCGCGTTATTTATAGAGGTTTCGCACAGCAGGTCATAATCCAATATTAATTCAATATTTTCTATTACTGAAAGTTGGGGACGAGTTTTAGGATGTTTTGGCGTAAAAACTGTGCAGCAATCCTCAAACGGAAGAACAGAAATATCGAAAGTGTCAATTTCTCTTGAAATTTTTATTATTTCCGTTTTATCCAAGCCTATTAAGGGACGAAATACGGGCATTTTGACAATGGCGTCTGTAACGGCTAAAGCTTTTAATGTTTGGCTTGCCACTTGCCCAACGCTTTCTCCGGTTATGAGTGCTTCGCAGCCGTTTTTTCTTGCTATTTCTTCAGATATTTTCATCATAAAACGGCGCATAATAAGCGTGTGATATTCCTCAGGACAGTTTTTTTGAATATCCTCCTGAATTGCTGTAAACGGAACGACATACAGCTTTATTTTACCGCAAAATGCTGCAACTTTCATTAATAGAGAGTGAACTTTTTGCTCTGCGCGTTTGGAAGTATATGGTGGGGAGGCAAAGTGAATGGCTATAAGCTCTATTGCGCGTTTTGCCATCATATACCCTGCAACGGGACTATCAATTCCTCCCGAAACGAGCAAAGCGGCTTTTCCTGCTGTGCCCGTAGGCAGTCCGCCTGCTCCTTTTATTTGGTCTGCCCGTGCAAACGCGTATTTGTCACGCACTTCTACCGTTACGGTAATATCGGGATTATGCACATCAACGGTTAAATGCGAATATACGGAAGCTATTTTTCCGCCTAATGCTGAAGATATTTGCGGTGAGGTAAAAGGGAATTTTTTATCGGACCGTTTTGCTTCAACTTTAAATGTTTTTGCCGCCTCTAATTTTTCTTTTAAGTATAAGGGCGTCTCGTTTAATATAGCGTCCATATCTTTATTGAGCGCGGCAGCCGGAGCATATGCGGCGATGCCGAAAACTTTTGAGATTAGCTCTTTTGCTTTATTTAAGTCTATATTCTCGCTTTGCGGCTCGACTATAAGCGTGGACTGGGATTTCGTATATGAGAAATCGCCTAAAGAGTTAAGACGACTTTTTAAGTTTTTTAAAAGCGCTGCCTCAAACGATGAACGGTTAAGCCCTTTTAGTGCCATTTCGCCATATTTTATCAGTATTATTTCTTTCACTTTTTCAAATCCTTTTTGCTAAACGATAAAGCTCCTCTGATAACAGGTCAACCTCTTTTAGAGTGTTGTATCTTGAAAAGCTTATTCTTACGGCGCTGTCAATTATTTTTGAGCTAAGACTCATTGAAACGAGCGTTTGACTTCTTTTACCCTTTGTACAAGCAGAGCCGGCGGAAACGCATATTCCCTTATCAGACAGATAATTTACAATCGGTTGGGATTTTAATGTTAATATGGAAAGGTTTACAATGTAAGGAATGGAGTTTATGGGGGAATTTATAACTATATTATCACAGGAGCCCAAATTATCTGTAAGCCTTTTTTTGAGAGAAAGGATATATTGATATGTTTGCTCTATATCGGGCAAACAATCAGCGGCGGCGGCAAAGCCCATTATAGAAGGCATTGGCTCTGTGCCTGAAAAAATACCGTTTTCCTGCCCTCCGCCTAATACTTGTGGTTTTATTTTATTTTTATTTTTAACAAAAAGAGCGCCCGCACCTTTAATTCCGTGTATTTTATGTGAGCTTAAACTGATAAGGTCTGCGCCGAGTGTTTTTGGCGTAAAACGGAGTTTACCGAAAGCTTGTATACAGTCGCTGTGTATTATAGCGGGAGCGTTTGCTTTTTTTACGGCGGCGCGGATTTTTGAGACGGGAAGAATGGCTCCCGTTTCGTTGTTGACATGCATTATACTGACTAAAATCGTATCAGAGGTAATAGCGTTTAACAGCTCATCTTCATTTATACCGTTATTTTTATCATATGATAAATATATAACATTTACGCCGAAAAGCTCTTTAAGTTTTTTTATAGGCATAAGCACAGACGGATGCTCAATTTCAGTCGTAACGATAGTGTTACCCTCTCTTTTAAGTCTTTCATATGTGCCAAAAATTGCTTCGTTATTGGCATTTGTTCCGGAAGAAGAAAAATAAAGGTTATCGGCAGCACATCCCAATAAATTAGAAACACTTTTTCTTGCACTTTCTAACTCGTTATACGCATTAAGTCCTAAAGAATGAAGCGACGACGGATTGCCGTAACATTCCTCTATTGCCATTTTAACGGCATTTACGGCATTAGAGCATGGTTTTGTAGTTGCACTGTTATCAAAATAAATAGCCAATATATTGCCTCCGGGTATAATAACGCAGTTTTATCAAGTAATTATACAATATTTTTTAATCATTTGCAATCAAACAGAAAGAAATAACACATATTTTTTTAACTTTTGGAGAATTTAATATTAATAACAAATCAGGGGTTGAAATTTATGAAAAAAGATATGGGCAGACGATTTAAAGTTAGGAGTGTGAGCTTTTTAACTTCGTTAATCATAGCGCTTGCAATTTGGGGCGGAGTTAATGCCGCAAAAGTCAGTAAATATGAAAAAAATCTAAACGCTTCACAGCAGCGGGCATTAGCAAACCTTTCCACATATATGGATAGCATAAGCTCGAATTTACAAAAAGGGATTTATGCCAATACTTCACCTATGCT
>JAAZGX010000221.1 GCA_012511005.1 Clostridiales bacterium | reverse complement strand
GGCTGTCTCTAAAGTTTCTGTATGGAGATTGATTTTACAGTTTACTGTACCGTTCTTAAATTTTAAGCTGTTAAATCTGAAGTTCGTGTTAGCAGGTTTTACATAAGTCGTATATGTTTCAAGGTCAAACATTCTACCGTATGGAATTTTCGTAAGGTCTGTTGGCAAAGTTTCGCCAACAGTACCGTATGTAGGAGAATCGGCGTATGTTATCTTGATTTCATACATACCGTTCTTAAAACTTAAAACAGCAGTTTTAACATCATCAAGCTCTGCCTTACTTGCCCACATCTTGCCCTTTACCGTAAATTGCGCGTAGTGGGAATTGCCTGCCTTTACATGGAAAGTATCAACAACAGGAGTGTAAAGCTTGTCGAAATTGTCTTTCTTTTCATCCCATTCTTTTCTCATTTCTTTAACTTCCGGAAGAAAACCTAAAATACTTTCAAGCTCTGTTATATATTCTTCCATATAAACCTTTGCGTCAGATAACTCCATATCTTCAACTCGAAAATCTCTAATGATGTCAGGTACACCTTTGATTTCTTCAAATGTAACTCTAATACTCGGTACCACAGTAGTAGTTTTTCGGGTAAGTCCCGGATTTTCCGTTTTGACTTTATTTGCCGCCGTTACAAAAAGGTTCAGCACTTCATCTTTTGATGCAACTGAATTTGGAATTTCAAAGCCCGAAAGGTTTACAGCATAACGCAAAATATTTCTTGCATCATTAACTGTTACCCCTCCATCATTGTCTATGTCTGCATTTTTAAGCTCCTGTGCTGTGGCACTTTCTAACCCCACAGCAATTCTTAACGCTTTTCTTGCGTCGGAAACAGTAATTTTCTTGTTGCCGTCCGTATCACCTAAATTTTCGCAGTAGCTTGCTATTTTCTCCTCAAATGTTTGCTCGCTTGCGAAAGCCGCCGGCAGCATTATAACTATTAAACATACGGCTATAACCGCCGCTATTAATTTTCTTAACATTTTTACACCTTCCTATACATTACCCAAAACTTCAAACGGGTAGCAGTGCATATGTATAGAGCCTATTATTTTGAACGCTTCGGCATATTCATATCCTTTTTGCTCTCCCCATTTTCCGGCAAGGGCGCCAATGGCGAACATAAGCGGCATTGAAACCTGTGATTCATGACAACCTATCGCCTCTGTCTTTTTGTCGTAGTATTCTGTTATATCAATTATTGTGTTCGGTTTATCAGTATAGTAAAATCCGAGCATTGGCACTAAATAAGCATCATCTCTAAGCTTCCCGTCAATAAGGTTTGGGTAGAAATTACACTCTGCGTCCATGCACGCGTATTTAACGGCTTGACCTACTTTTATATGGTCGCTGTGGCACTCGTTAGACACGCTGCTGTCAGCAGAAAATACGGCGTCCGGCTTTATATCTCTTATTACGGAAACAATAGCCTCTGAAATTTCCTCAACACCGGCGCGTGTTTTATCCGCAAATCCTAAAAAACCTGCGTTTTTCATACCAAGGCATTTTTGCGCCTCAAGTGTTTCCTTTTGACGCGTCGTAAACCCTTCACCGTTATAACCGATATCTACAAAACGGTCGTCACATACGGTAAGCTCATAAACCTCTGCTCCTTTTTGAACGAGCTTTGCAATAAGTCCGCCTGCACCTATTTGATTGTCGTCCGGATGGGGCTGAATAAAAAGCGCCCTCTTAATATCGTCAATACCGGGTGCCGCTAAAAAATCATCAAGAGCTGACATTTGTACCATTCCTTTCGTTTATTTTTGTTAAAATTCGGGGTGTTCTTCCTGCCTTCTGTATGCCGCCATTATGTCGGCGAATATTTCACCGTTTGAAGGAGGCGTCCATGTAATGGCGTTGGCGCCCGCTTCAACGGTATGCCTCGCTGTCTCGTCCGTAGGACCGCCCGTCGCTATAATAGGCACATCCTTAAATTCCTGCCTAATCCTTTTTACGAGTGACGCCGTATCTTTTGCGGCGGATACATTAAGAATTTCCGCTCCCGCCTTAATCCTTGCTCCTATATCATCTTTTTCCGATACGACCGTTACGACTATCGGAATATCAATTTCATTTGAAAGCCGCTCTATTGCCTCATTTTTAGTCGGCGCGTTGACAACAACGCCGATAGCTCCCTGAAACTCCGCGTGTGTTCCAAGGTTTATAACTCTTTGACCTTGCGTTAATCCGCCGCCTATGCCCACAAAGACAGGCACCTCTGCCGCTGCCATTAAAGCGCTCGTTATAACGGGCTGCGGCGTAAAGGGATATACAGCAATTACAGCGTCGGCATTCGTGTTTCTTATAATACTTACATCAGTAGAAAATAAGAGGGATTTTATTGTTTTGCCGAATATCCGTATACCGGTACATTCCCCTATTGAAGAAGGTACTCTTAACATAAACTTTCTTAAAGTACCCTGTATTTCCGGAGCTTTCATAAACCTCACCCTTTTCACTTTTATTTAAAGTTGAACGCCGCCTTTATAAATTTAAGTGTTTGCTCTACAACGAATTCATCAGAGCTAAACTTGCCCTCCTCGTCATAAATAGCGTATCTTTTTTTATAGTAATCACAAGCATATGAAAACTGAAGTGACATAAAAATACTGTCAAGCATAAACGCAAAAAATGCGGGGTCAATATCTTCTCTAACATCGCCCGTCTTTTGACCCTCTAATATAGCTTGCGTATATATCTGTGCCGATATTGCCTCCATCTTCTGTGCAACCGATACTAAAAGAGGAGAGCTTTTAGACGCTGTTACTACGGCGTAAAGCTTGATTAAATCAGGATGCTTTCTTGAAAAATAAATAATCTCACGAATAATTCGCTCGACTTTTATAATTACATCTTCATCTTTTTTGTAAAGCTCCGTTAAAAGCTCCTCAAGCTTATGAAGTCCCATATGCACAACAGTTATAAATATATCGTCCTTACTGTCAAAATATTTATAAAGTGAGCCAACGCTGATTTTCGCCCTTTTCGCTATCCTATATATTGATGTATTTTCAAACCCGTTGTTAGCAAACTCATTAGTTGCCACAGCAAGTATTCTCTCTCTTTTTTCCTTGGGGATGTTGTCAAATGTAGGTTTATAACTGTGATTTATAAGCTCGGTCATCTTTTTGCCCCTTTGCCTTTCGTAACAATGATATTATCATAATTTTCTGAAAAAATCAATCAATAATATGTAGTTAATAAAATTACCATAATGCGACGGTTCATTAATTTTTTGTGCCTAAAACCTGAAAACTTCGTTATTTTGTATTAGATTTGTAATCATTTTAAGAATTTCTTTATGAAATAATACAAACTTGTAATAAAAGGGTTACATTTTGTAACTATTCTGATATAATATAAACAATAAATACAACAAGTTCTTCTTACCGCCGTTTGGAGTGTGATTATATGGCGTCCATAGAAAGGGAGTTTTCTTTTACTTCCTTTGGCGCATCAGGCGAAATATACGCAAGAAGTCTTTTCCCCGACGATAACAGCGAAGTTAAAACCATCGTTCAAATTACCCACGGTATGGCAGAGCATACTGATAGATATGTGGACTTTGCCCGCTTTCTTAATAATGAGGGTTTTGGCGTTTATATGCACGACCATTTAGGTCACGGTAAATCTGTCGAAAACGATGAAGAGCTTGGCTTTTTTGGAGATACTGACGGATACAAAGCTCTTGTTAACGATGTAAAACAGCTAACGGATATTATAAAAAAAGAAAATGAGGGTAAGCGCGTCATTCTTTTCGGTCACAGTATGGGCTCATTTATTGCAAGAAGCTACTGTGAAAATTACGGTAACGAGATTGACGGCGTGGTTTTTTGCGGCACGAGCGGGAGCAATCCCGGTGCTTTGGTTGGCAAAAAGATTGCCGATTATGTGGCTAAAAGAAACGGCTCTCATTTCCGCTCGGAGTTTATTAATTCCCTTGCGTTTTCTTCCTATAATAAAAGGATAAAGCCGATTAGAACGGATTTTGACTGGCTGACGCGGGATAATTCCATAGTCGATGCTTATGTTGACGACCCTAAATGCGGCTTTCTTTTCACGGCTTCGGGATACAGAGATTTATTTACACTGCTTCATTCCGTTTCTAAAAGAATTTGGTATGCGAATGTTCCGTATGCGCTGCCTATTTTGTTAATTGCGGGAGAGGCTGACCCCGTCGGCTCTTACGGAAAAGGCGTAAAGGAAGTTGCAAAGCTTTTAAGAGACACAAATCATAGTGATGTAACATTAAAATTATACCCCGACTGCCGGCATGAAATATTAAACGAGCTTAACAAAGACGAGGTTTATTCACATATTAGTCAATGGGTAAACGAAGTCTTATCAAAAAAATAATTGGAGAGTTTTATGAGTACCCTATTAATTTATTATTCTGAAGACGAACAAATACGAGATTTATGTAAAAACACATACGGACATAATACGGACACTTTTGAAATACGCGAATATTTTGACCGTTCACCCGCATATGTAAAAACTATTGGTTCATACCTTGCTATTACCGGCAAAAATACGGCAATAGAAAAAAATAAGCCTGATTTACAGCAGTATGACACCATTATAATAGCAAGTCCTATTTGGGCGCAAAATCCGGCTCCCGCCGTAAACGCATTTTTGCGCGCTAACAACCTTAAAAGTAAAGAGGTAATTGGCTTGCTGTTTAGCGGCGGCGGTTCTTTAGCATTTGCCAATGATGTTTTGAGAAAAAGGATATTGCTTGCGGGCGGTATTTGTAAAAGCGTTGTAACGATACCTAAAAAAAGTCTTATTGAAAATAATATGAGCGTGGTTTCATTAGCGCTGCAAAAAGCCGCATAGGTTATTGATAAAACGGGTCTTCCTTTGTGGAAGGCTCATTTTTTATTATTTTCATTTTTTATTTGACAAATAGATTTTTTTTGTATATATTCTTTTTGAGGTGGGTATATGACGATAATACCTTTGCTTAATAAATGGAATTCGAAAATGACCGATCGAGAGCGATTTAACGCGCAGATGCACTATAAGGAAGTTGACCGCTCCTTTAATATGGAGTTCGGCTACTGGGACGAGAATTATACGCTGTGGAAGATGTTTGTCGACAACGGAATAAAAAACGAAAGACAGGCTAACAAGTTCTTCTCTTTCGATAAAATTGAGTGTATCGGCGGCAACTACTGGATGTCTCCGCCCTTCCCGAATATCATTATCAGTGAAAATGAAAAATATCAAATCCATCAAAACGGAGACGGGCTTATTGCCGAAGTTAAGAAAGACGGTAAAAGCTCTATACCCCATTACTTAAAGTCAAGCGTTGTCACACCGTCTGACTGGGCAAAGGTTAAAAAAGAGCGTTTTAACCGTAACGACAACTCAAGAAAAATCAATTTAGAGTTTTTTAAGGCTCTGCATTCACCGCGCGGCGAGCGCGACTATCCGCTTGGCATACACTGCGGCTCGATGATAGGCAAAATTAGAGATATGCTAACTTTTGAGGGTATATGCTATGCCATATATGATTATCCTCATATGGTAGAGGATATGGTGGAAACCGCTTGTACTCTTGTTTTAGATGCGCTTGATATTCTTCTGCCGGAGTTTGATTTTGATTTCGCAAGCGGCTGGGAGGATATTTGCTACAACGGCGGCCCCATTGTCAGTGTTGATTTTTTTAGGGATGTTATCACGCCGAGGTATCAGCGCATAAACAAAAAGTTAAAAGAGTTCGGTATAGATATATGGTATACGGATTGTGACGGCGATGTAAGACCTTTAATGCCATATTTCCTTTCAGGCGGTATTAACTGTCTTTTCCCGTTTGAGGTCAACTCTTGCGCTCACCCTGCAGAGCTTTTTGAAACATATGGCAAGGAGCTTAGGATAATGGGAGGCGTTGATAAAATGAAGCTTGGCGCAGGCAGAGAGGAAATAGACAAGTATCTTGATACACTCATTCCTCTCGTAAAAAGAGGCGGATTTATCCCGTTTTGCGACCACCGCTGCCCTCCTAATGTACCTGAAGCCGATTACCTTTATTATCTTGATAGAAAAAAAGAGCTTTTTGGATAAACCAAAAAACGCAATGTGTTTTCCGCTAATCTACCATCAAAAATCTACAGTCTAAAATCTAATTTCGGAGGTTATAAAAATGTCTGTACTACTGCAAATCAATGAAATGCTCCAAAAGGGGCGGGCAAAAAATGTCGAGGAGCTTGTAAACCAAGCTATAAATGAGGGTATTCCTGCACAGAGCATTCTCAATGACGGGCTTATTTCCGCTATGATGGTTGTCGGTCAAAAGTTTAAGGAGAATAAAATTTATGTTCCCGAGGTGTTAATAGCCGCAAGAGCCATGAATGCCGCTGTTGCCGTTTTACAGCCGGAGCTTGTAAAACAAGGCGTAAAGCCTGTTGGAAAGGCTATTGTCTGCACCGTTAAAGGAGATTTGCATGATATAGGGAAAAACCTTGTAAAAATGATGCTTGAGGGCGTTGGCATTGAATGTGTTGACCTTGGTGTTGATGTAGACGGGGACGCAATTGTAGAGGCTGTAAAAGAAACGGGTGCAAATGTTGTTTGCCTTTCCGCTTTACTTACTACGACTATGACGGCACAAAAGGATGTTATAGATGCTTTGAAAGAAGCGGGAGTGCGTAACAGCGTTAAGGTAATGGTAGGCGGCGCGCCCGTAACACAAAGCTTTGCGGATAGTATAGGCGCTGACGCTTATGCGGTTGACGCTGCATCTGCTGCAGAAATTGCGCTGACTTTTTTTAAGTAGTTTTTATGTTAATAAATTGTAAAGAGCGGAAAAACCCGCTCTTTTTTATTTGTATTTCACTTTTATTTACAGTACATGCTATTGACATTTTCAGGAATTATGATACCATAAAATAGCATAAGATATTATATTTGGGTATACAATTATTGTATTACCGCCGGAAAGGATTGAATTATGAAAAAGATACTATCACTTATGCTCGCACTCGTTCTCATCTTGGTGGCAGCTCCTATAACGGTCGTCAGTGCAGACGGTGTTTCAGTTGGCATTGGTGTCATATCTGACATTCACTATTTTCCTGCCGAGCTTACGGGGGATTATTGCCCCGCATTTTTAGAATATTGCAGGCTAAATACGCGCCAACCCGGTCAAAGTGTTGACTTGCTGAATTCGGCGCTTTATGCAGTAGAGAAGCATGCCGCAGAAAAGGGAATAAAATATTTGCTTATTCCCGGTGACTTATCACATGACGGTGAGTATGAGGCACACAGAATACTTGCCGAACGGCTTCTGTTATTTGAAGAACAAACGGGAATTGATGTTATTGTTATAAACGGTAACCACGATATTCGTAAGAAAAATCCCATAACCTTTGAAAACGGCGTTATGGAAGATGCAAGAGGTACAGAGCCGCAGGAGTTTTTAGAGATTTATAAAGACCTTGGATATGACCTTTCTTATAACACATACACACCGCCATACGGTGAAGAGGCGGGTATGCTGTCTTATTCCGTAAGGCTTGACGGTAATATCCGTTTGATTTGCATTGACTGTGAAACATACAGCGGCAGTTCACTTAACAGCACTTATGCGGGTGAAGATATATATCCGTCAGGGCTTATGAATTGGGTTATAGCAGAAATGGAAGATGCAAGGCTTTGCGGTGAAAGGGTTATAGGTATGACCCATGAAAGCGTACCTGCACATTTTGATATGCAGTCTACCGTATTAAACTCGACAATGATTGATAACTGGCTTGAAGTAAGTGAAACGCTTGCAGACGGTGGAATGAAATATATCTTTACGGGTCACACTCATATGAGTGACATTGTTACAGCCGTCAGTGACAGCGGCGAAACGATTACCGATATTATGACACCGTCTTTAACGGGCTTTCCGAATACATTCCGTGAGGTCGTTTTCACAAATACGGACAGTGAGTTTTCGGCAGATGTGAAGTCCTTTGAGCCGGACTGTGAAATGCCCGTAACATATTTAGGCACTACATATGAATACCCCTACAGCCATACATTCAGCTTTGGTCAGTCTTACGGTCATAACGGACTTGCGCAATATGGAACGGATATAGCCTGTACATATCTGTCGGATATGCTCCACGGCGCAAAGGAAAAGGGCATAATCGAGCTTCTTTATGAAAACGGTATAGAGCTTGACGGAACGCTGTCAACTATTGTAGAGATTTTGGCAAACAGGCTTATAGATATTTATTTTGACAATCCCGAAAATCTGTATAATATTATTGACAGAGCGCTTACAGGTATTGCCACAATGCAACTTTCGGAGATTAGCAGTACAAAGTTTATTGACACCCTTGGCTTTGGCAATACGGAAAGAGGCGGCAATTTTGAGGAATTCGGGCAGAGCCTTGTTGCATATTTATTCGGCGGTGACGAGTATCTTGAAGATGATTTATTTATGGCTGACGCTTTAGAAAAAACTAAAAGCGGCGAGCTGATTGATAAATTGCTTCACAAAATATGCGCCGTTCTTATTGACGATGTATTTTGTGACGAGCTTCCGTCTATCTTCCTGCCTCCCGTTATAACGGGTGAAAAAGAGTTTTTAATTGATACTGTAGAAGTGCTTCTTCGCGAGGCTTTAGATGAAGCGGGTATACCGTTCCCCGAAAATCTTGACGCATTAAAACCCTCTGCTTATATCGGAGAGCTTTTAGTTACCTATGCCTCCGGCGCCGGAATTTCCGAAACACTCTCATTACTCGTAGAAAGTATTCTTACTGACGATAACCCCGGTATAAAGCAAGACAGTAACGCCTTTATAACATACACAGGTCCCGTAGAAGCAGAGGCTACCGCTAAAAATGAGCGTTTGCCGTTTAACATAGAAATCACTAAAGACGGTGACGATACGAAAAGAACTATTACTTGGATTACAAAATACTCAGTATTAGGCAGTGATATTGAAATCCTTCCTATTGATATTGACTTTACCGGTACACCGTCAACTATTTTTTCAAACAGCACTAATTTAATCACAAATACATATAACTCCGTAGAGTTTTTACCGGGTGCCGGCATTTTACCTTACGATATTACGCGTGCAGAACACAGCCTAACTACTTTAGAGCTTGAAAAGGATACAGTTTATCACTTCAGAGTGGGCGATGCCTCAAAAAGCTATTGGAGTGACGAAATAATACTTGATACTTCTTCAGGCGGCGGAATGCTTGACTTACCGTTCTTCTCACAGATATTAGCACTGTTTAATAGACTGATGTCTATAATACAAGCACTAAGGACGCTTATCGACATATACAATTAAACTAAACTGAACAAAAAGATTAGGGGCTGTAGTGAAATTTTACTCTGCTTACAACTAT
>JAAZGX010000304.1 GCA_012511005.1 Clostridiales bacterium | reverse complement strand
CAGATATGACCAGTGACTGGTTATGGCCTCATCAATGTCTTGGCATAGAACTTGCACAGGTCAATCGTAGATATAATTTCTACTATGATACGCGTACTGGCAAGACTTTAATGTGTCTTAGAATATTATATGATCGACTTAAATCAGGCAAAGCTAAGCGCTGTTTAGTCATATGCCCAACAAATATAATTCATTCCTGGTTGGATGATGCAAAGCAATATTTTCCAGAGCTAAAGGTTGTAGCTTTTTATGGCGATGCTTACAAGCGAAACCAGGCTCTGACCCAACCGGCACATGTCGTTTTATGGGCCACTGAGCATGTAGCTCCAAATATTGACTTATTAACGAGTCTACACTTTCATACCTGTATATTTGATGAGTCATCTAAAATCAAAAACTATAAGACAAAGATAGCTGAAGCAGCGCGGAAACTCAGTCTTACTATTCCATCGTGGTACAACCTGTCCGCGACCCCAGCTCCTAATGGCGAGCATGAATATTATACGCAAATGTTGTGTTTAGATCCATATGTATTTAGCCCTGCGAGAACTCATTTTGTTGCCGCATATTTTGACAATGTCTCGTATAGTACAAAGTTTGAAAAGCTTCGCCTCAAGCCCGCGCTCCGCGACCATTTTATGAATATTATTGAAGACTACTCGTTATATGTAGATCAATCTGTGATGCCCACTGCTGGAAAAGAGTGGCATGTAGTTACTTTTTACTTATTAGAAGAAACTATGAAGCTGTATAACCAAATGAGAGCAAACATGGCAGCAGAAGTAGAGGGTGTAGTTATTACCGCCGAAATGTCTGCAGCTATGCGCGCTAAGCTTAACCAAATAGCGTCTGGATTTATTATGGATACGGAGGCGAGAAAAGAGAATGAAGTACGAAGAAAGATTGGAGAAGCAGACACAGAAACTGAAATCTATCGACTTGAAGATAGATCTAGAATCACAGCTCTTAGCAATATACTTGCAAATGAATCTGGTAATAAGGTTGTCATCTGGGCAAACTACAGAGAAGAATTTGCAATGCTTAGAGAGCTTCTTGGAGATCGAGCCCGATATATACACGGCGGGACCAGTATCGAAGATAAAGAACAGTTTATCTATGCGGAATTTAAGCGAGGGACCCTGCCTTATTTGGTATGCCACCCACTCTCTGTTGGCATGGGCATTAACCTTACGGAAGCTCATGTTGCTATATACTATAGCCTCAATGATTCGTGGGAAGCATTCAAGCAATCATCAGAAAGAATCTACGGGCATATAAACACGCAGCCACATAAATGTAAATACTATATTCTACAGGCGGTTGATACTGTAAATGAACTAATTTATAAGAATCTTATCAACAAACGTAATGCGTCTACAGGCTTCTTAGAGCATCTGAAAGGGGGAACACATGACTGAAAGAGAACAGAAAGTATTGGACTATTACAATCGCGATAAATTTGCTATGTCCAGACAATACTTAAAGGAAGCGGTATTTTTACGTAAAGCAAAACAGTTTGTAGGCATGTTTGAAAACTGTCTGCTTATCAGAGAGTCTAATCCGAATACAGCAGGTATAGCTGATTTACTCATTTGCTACAATGGTAGGTTTGTAGCATGTGAACTAAAAACAATGGATGGGGTAGCTTCACAGCAGCAAATATCGTTTGTAGAAAAAGTAAAGAAAGCCGGGGGACTTGCGGCTGTTTGTACAAATCTTCAGGACATTTGGAGCTTACTTAATCAAACGGCGCAGCGGCCCTAATTTTTATTTTCGGTTTTAATGCCGTATTAAAAATTTTATAATATAAGTAACAGAGTATAAGGAGCATGCAGTATGTCAGATCTAATCTACAAGCTTGACAAAACATCTGAAGATATTGACGCATTGCTCCAGGAGCATAAAAACCTGGTTTATTACATTCTCACAAAAACAGGACAGCTTAGAAATCAAGACGCTGAAAGCGCTGCTTGGGAAGCGCTATGGGATGCGATAAACCTATTTGATGTTTATGCAAAAACTGCTTTCAGTACATTTGCCTGCACACTTATAAAGAACGCTGTTAATAATGTTTTGCGCAAGCAAATATTAGACCGTTCACATCTGTGTGCTTTTTCATATTTAGCAGAAAGTACTGAAATAGTTTACATTGCTGAGCCTGATGATTCTGCTGCACTCATAGAAAAGTATTTCAAAGAATATGTAGATGCAAAAACAGGTAAACTACGCAATGTTTTATTGGCTTGGTATGCCTCTGGTTTTACACTAAACGGGACAGCTCTAGCAAAAATGTGCAATACTTCGCCATCATATGTGAGCAGAATACAGTGTTCACTTAGAGCGTATCTGTCTGGAAAATTAAAGAATCAATAAAATTTTTTCTAATAAAATTCGTCGACTAATTTGAAAGGGGCTTTTTATATGGACTTCCAGGATATCGCGATCAACCTATATCAGATAGCCACTACTGCTTCAACGCTTCAAAAAGAACTATTGCTAAAGAAATATGCTTCAGTAGATGGCTTCAAAGATGTTCTTAAGTTTATCTACAATCCATATTTTACTACTGGGCTGAAAGAGAAAAAGCTTGAACGTGTTGACTGCTCGTATCATACTATGAGTGCTGAAGAGCTTATGGAATATCTTTCAGTAAATACTACTGGTACAGATTATGACGCTACTATTGCCAATGCTTTTATCTACCAGTCTGATGATGATATTTGGCAATGGGCTGCGACAGGTTTAGTTACAAAGGACCTACAGATTGGTGTATCAATAACTACACTTAACAAAGTTTATGGTAATGGGTTTATTCCAAAGATCGGCATCATGCGTGGCACACTGTGCCCAAGCAATATCAACAACATATATCTTGCAACCGAAAAAATAGACGGCAATCGTAGGCTAATAATGACTAAGCCCACAGGAATCGAGATCTATACAAGATCTGGAAAGAGGGATTATGGACTGGTTGAGATTGAAGAACAGGCTAGTGCTTTACCGGTTGGGTTTGTATTTGACACTGAATGCATTGCTGTTGGTGATTTTGCAGATAACATTGAGCTTCGCCAAGCATCTGCTTCAATTCTCAACTCACGTGGTAAACGTAGTGGAGTTAAGGCACTCTGCTTTGATGTAATTCCACAAGAAGAATATGATAAAGGCATCAGTAGAATGGGTGCTTTTGGGCGTAAAGCTACTTTAGCCGCTTTATTCGGAGATTATAGCTCCACACAGTTTATGCGTAAATGGTTTATGGATAATAACCAACCACTTGTAGCTAATTCTATAAGTGCACTTGAGCATAAGTTTAGGCCTGTAACGCTAAAAAATATTGAGTGCCTACCCATTCTTGGTATCGTATGCAATTATCAAGAAGCTATAAAGTTAGCTGAGCCAATCTGGGAGACCGGCGGCGAGGGAATTATGCTCGTAGAATGGCGTAGTCCATACGAAGTTAGTCCTAATCCACGTAAGACGTTGCTTAAAGTAAAAGCTACTAAAGAGTATGTCCTGCGTTGCTGCGGTGTACATGAAGGTGACAATAAATATGCCGGAATGCTGGGTGCTATTGAAGTAGAGTACAGGCGCCCCGGCGACCCCTATACTTATCCAGTTAAAGTTGGCTCAGGTTTTCCAGATTACTTACGCATTGAATACTGGGAAAATCCAGAAAAGATAATTGGTAAACTTGTAGAAATAGAATCATTCGGTGAATCACGCAATGCACAAGGTAACTACAGCCTTAACTGTCCTATATTCAAGAGAATAAGAGGTGACGCAGAATGATATGTAAGTTTTGTGAGGCTTGTTGTTCTTGCCATGTAAACTCGCCGTGTAGCTTTTGTACTTCACATACTGAGTGTGAAGTATGTGGACAGCTTGTATGCAAAGAGCGGTCTAAAATAGGAATAGATGCGTATGACGGTAAAAAAATAATTCTTTGCTGCGACTGCGCAGACGAGAGTGGTTGGTGAGTGTGGACGGAAAGAGGTGGAAGCCACTTTCAGAACCACCGAAAGGAGAATGAGCGGTGGGATATTCACTTATGGATAAGGTTAAGCGGTTTGCATGTAAAACAATAGGTCATACACCATTTGAAACAAGGTTTTTTAATGGATTTGCGTATCATTCAGGCAAAAGATGTAAGGAGGTTTATCATGATAATAATATTAGAAAGGAGGAACCAAATGCTAATAGCGATTGACGGAGCATGTAAACGAAATGGAGACCCAACATGT
>JAAZGX010000220.1 GCA_012511005.1 Clostridiales bacterium | reverse complement strand
CCTATTAGCTGCTCAAGCCTTTCAAAATTCATAATAACGGCGCGCCTGCTTTTTAACTGCTCTCGCTCGCCTATTTTTATGTTAGCTAAAGATAATTCGTTTATCTCGTATTGAAGCATATCCGTAAGCCTTGCTTTTTGCTCGTCGCTTACAGTAAGAGCCTGTATTTCCTTTTTCGTGTTTATGTATTTCTCATACAGCTTTTCCATCTCTAAAAGCTGTTCGTCATTATTTGCAACTTTGTCTATATAAAACAGGTGTTTATTACTGTCGAGCAAATCCCTGCTGTCTTGCTGACCGTGTATATTAATAAGGGCAGAGCCAATTTCTCTGAGAGTTGAAACGGTAACTAACTCTTTATTTATTTTGCATATATTCTTATCCTGCCCGATAACTCGTGACAGCAAAAGAGTGCCGTCCTCCTCACACTCTAAGCCATAAGCTAACAGCTTTTCCCTAACACCGTCACGGATATCTGAAAATAAAGCGGTAACAGAAGCCTTTGTCTCCCCTGTTCTTATAAGTTCCCGTGAAGTTCTAAAGCCTGCTACTGCGCCTATCGAGTCAAGAATTATCGACTTGCCCGCACCCGTTTCGCCGCTCAGTACATTAAAGCCTTTTGAAAACTCAATTTCCGCTTTTTCTATAATCGCAATGTTTTCGATTTTAAGATAAGATAGCATAGTATTTACCTATTAAAATTTCAGCATTTTATTGATTGTGGTTGTAATTATGCTTGCGTCCTTTTCATCTTTGCAAAGAATAAATATTGTATCATCTCCCGCAAGCGTGCCAAGTACTTGATTAAAATTCATTGAATCGAACGCCGCACATGCCGCTTGTGCAAGCCCCGCATAGCACCTGACTACGCACATATGACCTGCATAATCAGTTGAAATTACAGACTCTGAAAATATGGAATTAAATTTTGAAACGGTATCATCAGTAGCATTTTTTTCAACCGTATAGCGGTAATCCCCTTTATCGTCAAGCGTTTTAGTAAGCCGTAGCTCTTTCACATCGCGGGATACCGTTGCTTGAGTTACATCGTATCCTCTTTCGGCAAGCATTGCAAGAAGTTCCTCTTGGGTGCCAATGCTATAAGCTTCAACAAGGTCAGTAATTAACTTCTGTCTGCTCCTTTTCATACTTCTCCTCCTATATCCTGTTATATTGTCTTTTCAGAAAATTTATCTAAAAGCACATCCATAAAAGTGTTTTCCTTGATTTTTATAAGGTCACATGTTACATCTGCTTTCTTTATTTTAATTTTGCTGCCTTGTGTTACGGGTACCGCTTCAAGACTGTCACACGATAAGAGCGCGCCTGTGCCTAAAAACGGCAGTTCTATTATAATTTCGCTATCATCGCGCAGTACAACAGAGCGGGACATCATTGTATGATTACAAATAGGCGTTATTACTATTCCCTCCACTGCCGGCTCTACTATGGGACCGCCCGCCGAAAGTGAATAAGCGGTAGAGCCTGTGGGCGTTGCTATTATTAACCCGTCCGCACAGTATTCATTAAACTTTTCGCCGTTTTTATAAAGCGTTAATCTGACTAAATGCAGGTTGCCGCCGCGAAGTACAACGGCATCATTAAGGCAATATGATGAATGCTCCTCTTTACCGTCCTTATTTATAAGGCTCACAGAAAGGAGTATTCTTTTATCTATATTATAGTTACCGTCAATAAGGCGGTTTAATAGATGCGTTTCGTTCCCCTCAAGCCCTGCCATAAAAGCAAGATTGCCCGCGTTTACGCCAAGCAGCGGCTTTTTATTTACGACGGCATATTGAGCGGCATAAATCAAAGAGCCGTCACCCCCTACGGCTATTATAACATCACACATTTTAGCCGCCGTATCGGCAGGAATAAAAACGATGTTTTCAATATGAGAGAAGCTTTCCCCCATCGCGTTATCAAGATATACCGTACAGCCAAGGGATAAAAGCTCCTTTAATACATTTTGCGTTATCGCGGGAGCATTTTCCCTCGTCATATTAGGAATTACAAAGACAACCATATTAACCTCCAAGCTCATTATGCGAACTTTTTACAATATGTTCCGGCTCTATCAAAAGGCGGTTTTCTCCCTGCCCTTTTTTTATATGCATTAAAAACTCTATATTTCCGTTAGGTCCTTTTATTGGCGAAAAATCAAGCCCTAAAACATCAAAATTATTATTAAATGCGTATCCCATTACATCGTTTACCACCTCTATATGGGTGGAAATCTCACGCACGACGCCTTTTTTGCCTACCTTTTCCCTGCCTGCCTCAAACTGCGGTTTAATAAGGCATACTGCCTGTCCGCCGTCTTTTAACATATAAAACAGAACGGGGAAAATAAGGTTTAATGAGATAAATGAAACATCAATACTCGTAAAATCAATAGGCTCCGGAACCTCTTTTTCGGTTATATACCTGAAATTTGTACGCTCAATGCTTATTACTCTGCTGTCCGCTCTTAATTTCCAAGACAACTGTGCGTAACCTACATCAACTGCATACACTTTTTTCGCGTTATTTTGCAGCATACAATCGGTAAATCCGCCCGTAGACGCGCCGACATCCATACATACCATATCGTTTAAGCCGATACCAAAAACCTTTAGCGCTTTTTCAAGCTTAAACCCGCCGCGGCTTACATATTTTAGAGATTTGCTTCTAACTTCAAGTAAATCATCGTCTTTTACTTGTGTGCCGGACTTCGTTTCCTTTTGGTCGTTTACATAAACCTCGCCCGCCATAATATGCGCCTTTGCTTTTTCGCGGCTCAGAGTGAGTCCGCGTTCAAAAAGAGCTATATCAAGCCTTGTTTTTTCACTCATCGGCATTTCCGCCGTCTTGCGTAATAAGTGAATACATACCGTCCGCATCTAAACCGTATTTGTGAAGTTGACTTTCAACATCTCCTTGTTCCACAAAGCAGTTGTCAAATGCTTTAAGGGTAAACCTGCCTTTGTACGCCCACTCAAGGAGCATACGCGAAAAGCTTTCGCCTGCGCCGCCGCTTTTTATACCCTCTTCAAAAAAGTAAATCTTCTTTTTGCCAAGACATTCTTTTATTGCTTCTTCATCAATGGGTTTTATTCTATTTAGCTTTATAACACAGGCAGATATGCCTTTTTTGCGAAGTCTTTTCGCGGCGTCACACGCATATGGAAAAAGCCTGCCGTATGTAACTATTGCTACTTCACTATCTTTTTTTAGATATGTTTCGTAGTTTTCTGTGGTGGGCGTGTATTCATCCGGAAAATTCGGCTCACTGCCACGCGGGTATCTTACGGCAATAACGCCGTTCGTATGGTAAAGCGCCTGCACTAAAAAGCCGTTTAGCTGCGAAAAATAAGTAGGAGCGAAAACCGTTATATTCGGTATTCCGTTTAAAAGTGAAACATCATAAATACCTTGGTGCGTTTCACCGTCATCCCCCGTAATGCCCGCCCTGTCAACAGCTATTATGATTTTTCGATTTTGAAGTGCCGCATCGTGAATAATTTGGTCAAAGCATCGCTGTAAAAATGTTGAATATACAACGAACACCGGAAGCATTCCGCTTTCAGAAAGCCCAAGGGCGTACGGTAACGCGTGTTCCTCTGCTATGCCTACATCGAAAAAACGGTCAGGATATTCCTTTGAAAAGCCTTTTAGCCCCGTTCCAAGTGACATGGCGGCTGTAATCGCGCATATGCGCTTGTCCTTTGCCGCCTGAAGCCGTAAGAACTCACCGAATTTATTGGAAAAGGAGTCACACTCTGATGAAAACTCGCCCGTTTCCGGGTCAAATTTAGGACAGCCGTGAAATTGTGACGGCATTTGCTCGGCAGGGTTATAGCCCTTGCCTTTTATTGTTTTTACATGAAGAAGTACGGGTCCGTTTACGATTTTCGCGCCCTCAAGAGCCTCTGTCAATGTATGAATATCGTGACCGTCAATAGGCCCCATGTAACGAAAGTCCATATCCTCAAAAAAGTTACTTTTGTATATCATATTCTTTACAGATGTTTTAACCCTAAACAGCATTTTAGAAGTGGGTTTTCCTATGAGCGGTATTTTATTAAGAAACCTTTCCGTTGCCGCTTTCATTCTGAAATATCCTTTTTTAGAGCGGATTACCGCAAGGTATTTCGCAAGAACTCCGACATTAGGTGATATTGACATGGCGTTGTCGTTTAATATTACAATCAGCTTAATGCCTTTGTGCGCGCCGGCATTGTTAAACGCCTCATATACGAGACCGCCCGTTAAAGCACCGTCACCTAAAACGGCTATCGTAAAGTTTTTATTAGCTTTTATTTTATTTGCTACCGCTATACCCATCGCAGTTGAAACTGAAGTGCTGCTGTGACCGCTGTATACAATGTCATGCTCGCTCTCGTTAGGTCGTGAAAACCCCGATATGCCGCCCTCTTTTCGTAATGTGTCAAACTTATCGCGTCTGCCCGTCAATAACTTATGAGTGTAAACCTGATGTCCGACATCCCAAATTATTTTGTCATACGGCGAGTTAAATACCTTGTGTAAAGCCATTGTAAGCTCTACTACACCAAGGTTAGAGGCAAGGTGACCGCCATTTTTTGATACGGTTTTTACGAGCGTTTCCCGTATCTCCTCTGAAAGCTGTTTTAGCTCCTTTTCTTTTAGCGGCTTTATATCCTGCGGTCTTTCAATTGTATTTAATATGTT
>JAAZGX010000219.1 GCA_012511005.1 Clostridiales bacterium | reverse complement strand
TTTGATGGCATTATGCAAAACAGTATGGACGGTGTATCTGACAGGGATTTTTGTGCGGAGCTTTTATGCTCTATATCTATAATAATGATGCACTTATCACGGTTTAGTGAAGAGCTTATACTTTGGTCGTCTTGGGAGTTTAGCTTTATTGAGTTTTCAGAGGAGTTTTCAACAGGCTCAAGCATTATGCCGCAAAAGAAAAACCCTGACATGGCAGAGCTGATAAGGGGTAAAACGGGTAGGGCATACGGTAACCTCATATCTCTTTTAACTGTACTCAAGGGACTGCCCTTAGCGTATAATAAGGATATGCAAGAGGATAAAGAGGCTGTTTTTGACAGCGTAGACACGGTAAAAGCTTGCCTTAATCTTATGGCGCTTATGGTAAGAGATATGGCAGTAAAAAAAGAAAATATGAGAACTGCCGCGGCGAAAGGCTTCATAAACGCTACGGACTGTGCAGATTATCTTGTATTAAAAGGAGTTCCGTTTAGAGAGGCTTATAAAATCACTGGCGAAATTGTATCAAAGTGTATAAGTGACAATAAAACGCTTGAAACATTTTCATCAAATGAATATAAAGAGTTTTCGGATTTATTTTGTGAGGATATATACAGTGCCATTTCACTTGAAAACTGCGTAACAAAAAGAAACTCAGAAGGCGGCACATCGCCGCAGTCTGTGAAGTCACAAATAGAGTTAATAGAAAAGCTTTTGGGGGGTTATTGATTTGCGCCATTTATTAAAGCTGTCTGACTTATCAAGAGATGAGCTGTTCGATTTGCTTTATCTTGCGGATAAACTGAAAAGCGAGAAAAAAGCGGGACTAAAAAGGCGGTATCTTGACGGTAAGACGCTTGGTATGATATTTACAAAATCCTCAACGCGCACAAGAGTATCTTTTGAGGTGGGTATGTACGAATTAGGCGGCAGTGCAATTTTTTTAAGCTCTGTAAATACACAAATGGGCAGAGGCGAGCCAATAGAGGATACGGCGCGCGTGCTTTCAAGATACCTTGACGGTATTATGATAAGGACATATGAACAAAAAGAGGTAGAGGCACTTGCAAAATACGGCTCTATTCCAATAATAAATGGGCTTACAGATTATTGCCACCCATGCCAAGTACTTGCTGACCTTATGACGATAAGAGAATACAAAGGCACTACAAAGGATAAAAAGCTTTGCTACATAGGCGACGGTAATAATATGGCAAACTCTCTTATAGTCGGAGGCATAAAAGCGGGTATGGAAGTAGCTATCGCATGTCCGAAAAACCATATGCCTGACAAGGATACTATGGACTGGGCAAGGGAAAACGGAAAGTTCTTATGCACAGAGAATATTAAAGATGCGGCAAAAGATGCGGATGTGCTTTATACAGATGTATTTGCATCTATGGGACAGGAAAGTGAAGCTAAAGAGAGAATGAGTGAATTTCAATCTTATCAGATAAATGAAGAGGTTACGAGCTTTGCAAAAGATGACGCAATTGTCCTTCACTGTTTGCCCGCCCACCGCGGAGAGGAAATAACGGCAGAGGTTTTAGAAAAACACGCTGACGAAATTTTTGAGCAAGCAGAAAATAGGCTTCACGCTCAAAAAGCTGTATTAGTCACATTAATGGGTTAAATAGAGGTCGGGTTTCCCGACTTTTATTTTTTTGCAGTAGAAAGAAATGGTAAATCCCCTTGATAATATTAAAAGGGCAAGGTATAATAACCTTACAGCGGCGGCGTGGTATTAGCCGAAAATGCTTGTGCTTATTAAATTTTTGGGGTGGTAATATGGTTGGGATTATGACTTTTAATATTCGTTGCTCGGATGTTAAGGGCGTCACTTGGCAGGAAAGAAGAGAGCTTGTTAAAAGGCAAATTCTTGAATTTCGTCCAGACAGCGTCGGGGTTCAGGAAGCTCATACTGAATGGATGGACTATCTCTCAAAAGCTTTGGGCGATGAATATGACTATGTCGGCGTAGGCAGAGAGGACGGCAAGAAAGACGGTGAGTTTTGCGCCGTATTTTATCTGAAAGAAAAGTATAAAGCTATTGAAAGCGGCGACTTCTGGCTTTCAAAAACTTCCGACAAGCCATCAAAAGGGTGGGATGCCGCATGTAAAAGAGTTTGCACATTCGTAAGACTTAAAGACCGGAAAACGGGAAAAGAGTATGTACATATTAACACGCATTTTGACCACAGAGGAAGAAGAGCGCAGTCAAACAGCGTTGAGCTAATTCATAATAAAGCTTTAGAGTATAAAGAGCTGCCCGTAATTTTTACGGGGGACCTCAATATATTGGAGGGTAAAAAGATTTATCAAAAAATCGTATCTTCGGTACTTAAAGACTCAAAGTATATAGCGCCTGACAGTATGAATTATTTAACTTTCCATAATGCACAGCCTGAAAAATATGAAAATCATATTATAGATTATATTCTCATAAATGACCTTGTAATGCCAAAAAAATATAGAGTACTGACAGAGGGGATAGACGGTCAATTCGTTTCTGACCATTATCCCGTCTATATGGAATGCGAGATATAACATACGGATAGCATGTGCCTTTGCTATTGTGATATTATAAGAAAGGAAGATTATATGAAAATCAAATTATTCAAGTCACTGTCGGCGGTTTTATTAATTATTGTTTTAGGAACCTCTCTTTCACTGTCAGTAGGTTCGGCAGACACCTCATCGTACATTATCACAAATCCATATGAAACTGTGGATTGGGATACATGGCAGGCGTATAAAACACAGCTTCACTGCCATACAAACGCAAGTGACGGTGATATGCAGCTTAACGAGGTTATTGAGCTTCATTATTCACTTGACTATGATATTGTGGCTATTACGGACCATGCCACAGTAGGAAAGCCGTGGACGGAGGCTCCCGATACGGTGCCGCTTTTTAGGCTCGTTAAATACGAGCGCACAAAAATGGCTAAAATAATACCGCTCACAGAGGAAAGATACGAGGAAATAAAAAGCGGAGTTGGACGAGGCGGCAGAGGAATGTTAGCCGTTGAAAAAGGCATAGAGCTAAACGGTGCCGTTCCGAGTAACAGCCATTTGACGGGCTATTTTGCCGACTATGGGCATGGATTAATAGGCGTTGACGGCGATTATGAAACGCCAGTCAGGGAGAACGGTGAAGCAGGCGGAATAACTATGCTTTCCCATCTTGGCAATTATTATGAATATTATGAAAAGCTTTATACTAATATGGAGAATGATGAAAGACTGATAAATAAATTCTCGAACATCTTTCTTACATATCCCACCTGTGTCGGAACGGATATAAACAGTGGTACTGACGCTCATACTTTTAGAGACAGAAAGCTTTATGATAACATTCTCCAAAGAACTATTCCAAACGGAGTTACGCCGTGGTGCTTTACATTTAGTGACGCGCACCAAGCAGGGCAATATGATAGGGCGTTTACCGTACATATGATGAGCGAGTTGACTAATAATGATTTGCGCCGAAGTATGGAAGACGGCACACTTTTTGCCGTTTCACGGCATGCAAGAACAGAGCTTGGGCAGGACTTTGTCGGGGAAGGTGATTATCCGATAGTTACGCGTGTTGAGATTGACGAGAACACTGACACTATTAAGCTTTTTGCGAAAAACTATGACAATATTGTATGGGTTGCAAACGGTGTAGAAATAGCGAGCGGAAATACAATTAACCTTAACGATTACGAGGACCATATAACCTGCTATGTAAGGGCATATCTTACGGGTGTGGGCGGTATATGTTATGTTGAACCTTTTGCTGTATTAAAAAAAGGCGCAGAATATGAGCCTGTTGAGGTTTTGGACGAATACGGAATTGAAGATTTCCTGCGTGAGCTTGTTACAGTAGTGGATGAACTGATTTTCAAGAACAACTTATTTATACAATTATTTAAGCAATTTGCTTTAGGAGTAAAGTAGAAGGACATTAACATTGAGCGTTTGGAGGCTGAGAAATGAAATCGAAACTCAAGGAACTTGTATGTTGGGCACCCAGAGCAGCTACAAGAGATATTGGCGACTACTCTAACAAGGAGCGCAACTTCTTCCTTATGGGTATGTTAGGGCAAAATATCATATACGCGGTAGTAGGCTCTGTTGTGCAGGTCTTTTATACGGATATTCTACTTGTACCGGCTATCGCTGTAAGCATTGTTATGGGAATATCCCGTGTTTGGGACGGCGCTAACGACCTTTTAATGGGTACGATTGTTGA
>JAAZGX010000218.1 GCA_012511005.1 Clostridiales bacterium | reverse complement strand
ATGCCTTCGTCGGTGTAAACGGTGACGAACTCCCAGTCATCACGAGCTTTGATGAATTTCGTGTAATAATCAATTTGCGCTTCATAGCTTGTAAACTGCTCGTCACTGTCCGTGGACACACGAGCGTAGCCCGCCGTTCGGCGTTTGGCAATGGAAGCGGTAGGCAGTGCCGTAAACTTATTTTTTGTAGCAGGAATAACTGTTACTGCTCTTGACATTGGTTTTTCCTCCTTTGTCGCGCTCTTTCTGCGGCGGCTTGCTTCATTTCTGGCGTCCAGCTAGCGATATTTGATGAGGCCTTTTCTTTTGCCGACAAAAGTTCGCCTTTCAACTCAATAACTATCATTGAATTTAAAAGACCAAATCGTGACGGGTTGAATAAGCCTGATTCTGATCCCATTCGGCAAGTTCTACGCTATGTCCAAGAAATAAAAGATGGAAAACAGAAAAAAGCTAATGGTAGGCCTTTTGGAAATGTTCAAAATACAGCATTTTACTGTTATGTTATCGCCGATTTAACTAATAGTTTGGTTGAATCCGCACGAGGCAGCAATCTAACCATCACGCCGGACGGTGAAGGATATTTTGGTTATAATCAAAATTATGGTACTTATATTGAAGTTATATCCTACGATAAACTGTTAAAAGATGCAAAAGAACGTAATAGAGTGCTTTTTGACAAGCTTTTCATGGCAAATCCAAGAGAAATAATAGCCGGACAAAAAGATAAAAATGGTGTGTTAATTGAATAATATGGGAGCGCAGGTATATCGTGTTATAGTATGCACTCAACGCACCCAAAATGCACCCGCTTAATTTTTTCATAGGAAACGTGTTATTGTATCAAAAGCAAGGTCTATAGCCACCAATTGGCGCTTTTCAATGTGTCAACCGGCAGTTGCTACTGCGGTTTGTATTAAATTACAGCAAAGCGCAGGTTCCTAAATAACAAAAGCGGCATTAGTAGAAAATATAACAATTTTATTAAAAAGTTTTATAATACTTGAATATTATAAAAGTTTACTCTATAATAATACCGTTGTCAATTTGTTAAACTACGAGAAAAGAGCCTGTTTTGAAAATGAAAAAAATTATTCGCCCATTAACTTATTTATACTTTGTGTTTTTTGGTATAATACTTTTATCAAAAACTGTTAATGCATATATCGACCCTGCAACTGCCTCTTATATCATTCAGGTTACAGCGGCTTTTTTTATTACGGTAGGCGTTCTCCTCAGTGCTTTAAGTACGAGGGCTAAGTTATTCTTTACAAAAATAAAAATGCAGCTTATGAAGGAATATTACGGCAATATGGCAGTTTCAAACGATTTAGATAAAGGGGAGCCGAAAAGCGGAGCAGTCGCTTCGCTGTGGCGCGATAATCGCTCCTTTTTAAACAGATTAGCACTTGCACTCGTTTGTTCTTTCGCGTTTACGCTTACATTTATAGTATTTGGTTGTTATGACCTTATTATTGCAAACCGTGAGATGCTCGTCTTTACTTTACAGGATGTATGGCTTCCTATACTTATTATCGGTGTTGTATCATTTATAGCACTGACGCTTTTATTTTCATTACTCAAAGGGAAAGTATATGATACGGTTATATCCTTGTCTGTCGGAGTTTTAATTGCGGGTTATATTCAAGGGAACTTTTTAAACCTTAAATTAGGGCAGCTTACAGGTAGCGCTATTATGTGGCAGGATTACAAATGGTATATGCTCTTAAACACTTTGATTTGGCTCGTAATTATATCTATTCCTTTAATTGTTAACGGCTTTATAAAAATCATTTGGAAAGTCTTCTGTTACATCTTGACAGGATTGCTTGTACTGTCACAGTTAATAACACTTATAGTTTTATTGTTTGGCGTATCTAATTCACCACAAATAAAAAGAGAAGGTTATTTGTCTGTTGATGGTATATATGAGTTTTCAAAAAAAGACAATGTTATTGTAATAGTTTTAGATAGGCTTGACGAGTATTATATAAATGAAATAATAAAAGAAGACCCAAATTACTTTGATGACTTTGATGGTTTTACCCGTTATACAAATAATATGAACTATTACTGCAGAACTTATCCGTCTGTTATTAATATGCTGACTGGAAAGGTGACTTTCTATGATATGCCGGCAGATAAATTTGCCGCAAATGCTTACAAGGAGTCAACATTCATACCAGATATAAGGGATAAAGGGTATACCACTAAATTTTATATGGAGAAACGGTATACTTTTACAGATATATGGCAACTTAACGACCTTGCTGATAATGCGTCGTTTGAGCAAATAACCATAAATAAAAACTTGGCTGTAAAGCGCGTTCTTGAGTTAGCGGCTTTTCGTTATGTGCCGCATGTGATGAAACCTTCTTTTTGGCTTTCTACGGCGGACTTTTCAGATGCTATAGAAAAGAGTGAAACTGAGCCGCCTTACATTACTGATGACTATGCTTTTTTTACCGGCTTAAAAGAGCAGGGCATAAAACTTCAATATGATAAAGGCAATTTTGTGTATTATCATCTAAATGGTACTCATTATCCGCTTACGATAAATGAAAAAGTGGAGGCTGTTCCCAATACAGAAACTACCACACTAAGACAGACTAAGGGTTGCTTTAATATTGTGCGTGAAATGATTTCTCAATTAAAAGAAAAAGGTCTTTATAATGATGCGTGTATTATAATTACGGGCGACCATGGTATATCAACAGATATACATGAGGTTGACAGGGCTATACTTACAGGGCTTTTTGTAAAAAGAAAAGGGGAGTACGGCACGGAACTTAAAACAAGCAACGCGCCCGTCAATTCAGATAATTTGCGCGGTTCTGTCCTCAAGACTATTGGCGCCGCTAATCCCGAAAATCCTCCCGCTTACTGGGAAGTTGATGAAAATTCCGATGTAGTCCGAAAATATTATTACAGGCTGAATGGCAAAGGCGGTAAAGGCTACGGTTATCTTGAAGAGTTTGAAGTCTATGGCGACGGTCGTGACTTCAACAATTGGAAAAAGGTAGGGGATATTCCCATTAAATACCCTTATGGATGATTTATTAAAAAGGAGTATTGTAATGCGACAAATTAAAGTAGATAATGCGATTATTTTAGCGGCGGGATTTGGCTCCCGCTTTGTTCCTCTTACATATGAAACCCCGAAAGGGCTTTTAGAAGTTAAGGGGAAACCTATGCTTGAGCGACAGATTGAGCAGGTGCTTGAAAAAGGTATTGAAGAAATCATTATTGTTGTTGGTTATATGAAAGAGCGGTTTGATTATTTAATAGACAAATATAATGTTAAATTAGTATATAATCCGGAGTTTTCTACGAAAAATAACTTAGCAAGCCTTTATTGTGTGCGTGATTTCCTAAAAAACTCGTATATTTTAGTTGCAGATAACTGGATAGAGCAAAATATGTTTAATACATACGAAACAAGAAGCTGGTATTCATGCCTTTATATGGAGGGTGATACGGCAGAGTGGTGCGTATCTAAAACTGATGAGGACGACCGTATAAAAGAGCTTACAATTGGAGGGAAAGACAGTTTTACAATTGTAGGACCCGCTTTTTTTACAAAAGACTTTTCAGACGCCTTTAAGCCTCTTTT
>JAAZGX010000217.1 GCA_012511005.1 Clostridiales bacterium | reverse complement strand
TCAGACTCTAAAAGCACATCGGCACAAATACGGGCATCCTCTTTAGGAATGCCGACACCCATAAAAGAATCTTCCACGAAAGAGTAAAGAGTTTTCCAATCAACGACTATATTGCTCATAAAATGCTCCTTTCAATATTTGGTAATATTATAACAAATTATAGCGGTAAAGTAAACCGATATATAAATTAGAGGTAAAATAACTTTAACCGGCTAATATAATTTATTATTACAAATAAAGTGCCTGTTTATTGCAATTATAGATTGACAAACAATAGGAAATGCCATACAATTATATAAACATCAGTACATAGGAGGAGTAATTTTGAAAACTATACTTAAAAAAACTATAAGTGTTTTTGTAATAGTTTCCTTACTTGCTTCATTTTCGGTTATCTCCAAAGCTTATTCAGACGGTGTTGATTACACGATAATCAATCCGTATGAAACTGTAAACTGGGATAATTATAAGCCTTATAAAGGCAATTTACATTGTCACACCCTTGTAAGCGACGGGAGAACTGACTTTGCGGAAATGATAGAGGAACACTATTCATTAGGGTATGACTATCTGTCTATAACAGACCATGGAGTAATGAGTTATAGTTGGACAGAATTAAATACCGTTCCGTATATGACCGTTCCCGGTAAAAAGGAAGTTGGCGATATATTCTTTAAGCCGACGCCTTTAACAGAGGAAAGATTTGAAGAGATTACAACACCCGGAGCAGACGGGAAAACAATGATTATGATTCCCAACGGAATAGAGCTTAACCCGACATCGTTTAATAACGCCCATGTCAATGCTTGGTTCGGAGCATATGGCAACGGTGTTATGGGTGGCACAAGTGACTATGAAACTGCCATAAGAGGCGCCGAGGAAGGCGGAGCAGTTTCTGTTATAAACCACCCGGGAGAGTATACGGACGCAAGACACGAAGATGACCCGGAGCTTGCGTATAATGAGGATTATGACTATCAGGTAAATAAATTTACAAACCTTTTACTAAAATATAACTCATGCATAGGAATTGATGTAAACAGTAAAGGGGACGGAAGAACAAGGAATGACAGAAAGCTTTGGGACCGTTTACTTCAAAACTGCATACCTAACGGCAGAAATGTATTTGCTATAGCGTCGAGTGACGCTCACAGCATTTCAGCTACGGACACAGGTTGGACTATTTCTATGCTTCCTCAGCTTACGGCGGACAATGTAAGGGAAAGTTTAGAGCTTGGCACATTTTTTGCCGGCAGCCGCTGTCTTAAAAACGCAAAAGAGTTAGCACAAATAAGTACTGCAATAGGCTATGACCTTGGCACGGAGTGGACGGCGGAAAGTTATATTGTTCAGCCTCAAGTTACAGAAATCATTGTAAACGAAGCGGCAGATACAATTACTATCGAGGCGGATAACGCTCTTGTTATAAGGTGGATAGCGGACGGTGAGCTAATAGCCGAGGGTAAAACGATTGACCTTGATGATTATTCCTACGCGATAGGCTCTTATGTCAGAGCGGAGATTTTTGGTGAAGGCGGCATTCTTTATACGCAGCCGTTTATGTTAGAGTATGACGGCGCACCCGAAAAAGAGCTTGACTTCTTTTATGACTTCGGAAATCTTGTTGCGCTTTTGCGTGACAGTATATTAGGCGCGCTTGGACTTTTGCCGGGATTTTCAATATTCAGGACACTGTTAACGGGAAATGAAAGTCAAGTAGCCGTAAAATAAGATTTATTAATACGGCACAGCGGCGAGGGTAAGCTTCGCCGCTGTTTTAATTGTAAAAATAATATTTAATAATAGGGTTAAATCGTTTGAAAAGCCTTGTTAAATATGCTATACTGCAAAATAAGAAAGTTAAGCGGAGTGATGAAATGAAGGATGTAATCAACATAGGATTTATAGGGCTTGGCGGCAGAGGCGCCGGGATGTTAGGACTTCTTCTTCAAATAGAGGGAATAAGAGTTCCGGCAGTTTGCGACATTATTCCCGAAAGAGCCGAAAGAGGGATTGACATTGTTGAAAGTGCGCCGGAGTGCGATTATACGGTCAACTCCTATTTAGATTATAAAGAGCTTTTAGACAAAGAAAAGCTTGACGCTGTTGTTATTTGCAGCACTTGGATATCTCACCTTAAAATTGCTGTGGACGCTATGAAAAAAGGGCTTTATGCGGCAGTAGAAGTTGGCGGCGCGGCATCTGTTGATGAGTGTTGGCAGTTAGTAAGAACAGCACAAAAGACGGGCACACACTGTATGCTGCTTGAAAACTGCTGCTATGCAAGGAATGAAATGGCACTTTTTAATATGATTAAAAAAGGCATATTTGGCGAGCTTGTTCACTTAGAGGGCGGCTATCGCCATGATTTAAGAGATGAGATTGTTTTAGGCAGAGAAAATCAGCATGGCAGGCTTAAAAACTTTATTAATAGAAACGGGGAGCTGTATCCCACACATCAATTAGGTCCCATAGCAAAGGCAATTAACATTAACAGAGGCAACAGGTTTTTAACCGTTAATGCCGTAGCCTCAAAAGCCCGCGGACTGCACCAGTGGATTAAAGATTATAAAGGTGAAGATTACGACCTGTATAAAACAGATTTTCAATGCGGCGATGTCGTCACAACGCTTATAAAATGCGCCCACGGCGAAACGATACAGTTAAACCATGACTGCTGTGTGCCGCGTCCTTACTCGCGCGACTATTTGATAGAGGGAACAAAAGGCACTTATATGGAAACATTTGAAGGTGAACCGGGCGTAATATATATAGACGGTCAGGCAAAAAAGAAACACAATTGGGACGATTTTCTCCCATGGAGAGAAAAGTATGAGCATCCGCTATGGAAAGAATATGAAACCTCAGGCGTAAAAGCCGGTCACGGCGGAATGGACTATCTCGTTCTCAGTGCGTTTGCAGAGAGTGTTAAAGAGGGTAAAACGCCTCCTATTGATACATATGATACAGCGTCATGGATGGTAATTACATGCCTTTCAGAGCAGTCTGTGTCAATGGCAGGGGCACCCGTTCCCGTACCGGACTTTACGGATGGTTATTGGATTGAGAGAGAGCCATTTCCGAGAGGTAAATACTGCGTAGACGATGTTTGCGAGGAGTTTTTTGAATAGGAGGAAAAAATGAAATATTACATAGGTGTTGACGGCGGCGGAACGAAAACCGCGCTTGTGCTTTTTGATGAGAATAAGAATGTGCTTGCTTCGGCAGAGGGTACGGGCAGTAATCACGAAACCCTTGAAGGCTCTTTTGAAGAGGCGGCAAATGTCATAATGGACGGTATTAAAGAGCTTTGTGAGAAACAAGGTATTACGACAGATGATATAGATAGCGTCCTTATGGGACTTGCGGGAATAGACCATGAATTTCAGCTTGAGGCTATAAGTGACGAGTTTGATGACTTAGGCTTAAAAAACTACTCTATCTATAATGACGGATTTATCGTTATAAAAGCAGGTGTTGGAAAAGGAGCGGGAATTGGCTATAACTGCGGCACGGGTACATGCTGCAACTCTATCGACAGTAACGGAGATATGCTTCAAATAGGCGGATTTTCAGAGTTTTCGGGCGATGTCGGCAACGGTCACTATATAGCAATTGAAGCGTTTAGAATAGCTTATGATGATATTTG
>JAAZGX010000019.1 GCA_012511005.1 Clostridiales bacterium | reverse complement strand
TCAATTTTAGACGCTACCGATACAATCCTTCTTTCAACAATTGACTTAAATGACTCTATCGGAGGCGGCAGACGGCGCAGTTTGCGCCCTGCGGCAAATGAATAAGCAGATAATAGCTGCGACGGCTCGTGCAGTCTTTTATAAGAAAAGTCAGGCTCTATGTCCTCAGGCTCTCTTTCAAGATAATCAAATCCGTCAGTCCTAAGAGCTAATTGTGACGCTAATTTCTTGCAATCGCGATACCCTATAATCTCAGCGGAAAGCTCCTTTTTAAGCTCCTCTGCTTCTTCGTGTATGGGAAGAAGGGATACTGTTTTTATGTACACAAGGCGCGCCGCCATTTCAAGAAAAGCACTTGCCGCGTCAAGGTCCTCGTCTTTTATTCCCTTAACATATTCAAGGTATTGCTCAACAAGCTCGATTATAGGAATGTCAATAATATCAAGCTTATGCTTATTTATTAAATGAAGCAGAAGGTCAAGCGGACCTTCAAAAACCTCAAGTTTATATGATAACTTGTCCATAATCCCTCACAAAAACAATGCCACAATTTTAAGTGCGGCTTTATTTATTATTAAATACAGCACATTCACTAAAAACGAAAGCGGTCTTGTCAGCACTCCCGTAAAGATTAAAAGCAAAACTGCATACATTATATATCTTTCATACCGCATTATTTTATAATAATACTTCGACGGTATTAAAAGCGTTAAAATTCTTGAGCCGTCAAGCGGAGGAATTGGCAGTAAATTAAAAACACCAAGTCCTATATTAATAACTGCCGCAAACGAAAAGAATATCACCATACTATTTAATATCTCAAAGCCGCTTTTTATATACAGAGCTAAAAAAATGTTATAAAATAATAGAAATATGAATGACATAGTGATATTAGCGCCGGGACCTGCAACAGCCGTTAACGCCATGCCTACACGCGGATTTTTGAATTTTCGCATATTTACCTGAACAGGCTTTGCATAACCAAAGCCAACGAGTAAAATCATAAGCGAACCTATGGGGTCAAGGTGTTTTATTGGGTTTATAGTAAGCCTGCCCATAAGGCGGGGCGTGTCGTCCCCTAACATTGTAGCCACTTTCGCATGCGCCCACTCGTGTATCGGGAGCGTGCAAAACAGCACAAAAACAGTAGCTGAGAGTGATATTATTACTTCTAAAAATGTGATTTCGCCTCTAAAATACTCAAATAGCTCTCTAATCATTTTTCTTCCTGCCTTTTAACATTATAACTCTGTCTATATCATTATCATCTTTAATAACCCTTCCGCCTGCGGCAATATTAAGGAAAAAGCTTAAAACTCCTCTAACTTGATTTTCCCCGCACTCCATAGCAATTATACCGTTGTTGTTAAGGCTTTTAAACCATGAGGCGGCAATAATACTATAAAAATCAAGCCCGTCAATTCCGCCGTCAAGGGCTATTCTCGGCTCAAATAAAACCTCTTTTTGTAATAAATCAATATCATATGTCGGTACATATGGCGGATTTGAAACGATTATATCCGGATTTGGTATATTGAATGACTTTTTACCTTTTTTAATGTCTGCCTGAATAATCTCTACATTGAAAAGATTGTGGAGCTTTATGTTCTGCCTTGCATAATAGTTAGCTTCGTCAGAAATTTCAAACATATACACACGGCAATTAGGAAAAAACTTTGCAATACTAATGCCGACACAGCCGCTGCCGCTGCAAAGGTCATAAACAACCTTGCCGCCCGACTTTTTAAGATGCTCGATAGCAAGGCGCGGTAAAATCTCTGTTTCGGGGCGCGGTATAAGAACACCTTTGCCAACCTTGAACTTCAAATCAAAAAAGTCCCATTCTTCAAGTATGTATTGCAAAGGCTCGCCGCCTGCCCGCCTCTCAACACAATCGTAAAACTTTTTTAGCTTCAGCTCGTCCACATTTTCACGGCTTTTCATAAGCAACTGTGTTTGGTTTAACGAAAAGCAAAACTCCACAAGCTGCCTTGCGTCAAATTCGGCATTTTCACAGCCGCTTTCTGTAAGAGTTTTCACCGCGTCGCGGTATGCACTGTATGCGTTCAAATTGCATCATCCTCCGGATTTTCTGTGATTACGGATTTTAGGGCATCTATGCCTACTTCAATAATATCGTCGTCAGGCTCTGCTGTCGTTATCCTTTGCATTAAAAGCCCCGGTGCGGATAACACTTTTGTAACTACATTGTCATGCTTGCCGGAATATCTGATAAACTCATAGCCAAGCCCCATAATAAGCGGCATAATAAGCAGTTTTATGCCCACCCACACGATACGAACTTCGTCTATACCCTTAAAAACCAGAGCCAATACAGATGATATTACTATGCTTATAATTAGCATAACGAAAATAAAGCTTGTACCGCAACGCGGGTGAAAACGGCACTGCCCGCGCACATTATCAACCGTTAATTCAAGCCCTTTTTCGTAGCAAGTGATTGATTTATGCTCTGCGCCGTGGTACATAAACACCCTTTTTATGTCCGGCACCTTAGATACAGCAAATATATAAATTATAAAAATTATCATCCTTATTATGCCCTCGAATAACGGATGAAGTTTTTCAATGGCGCCTAAAAACAAGTATTCATCAAAAAGGTCAACAAGCAAAGTAGGAAGATAGAAGAACATCAGAAAAGCAAGTGCAAAGCCAATGATTGATGCTATAAATGTTAGCGCCGTCATCATTTTTTTGCCCATATGCTCGGTAATCCATTTGTCTAACTTCGACATATTCTCTTGTTCCTGTTCTGTGTCAAGTCCCGCTTTTTCCGCTGACAGCGTCATACACTTAAACCCGAAAACCATAGACTCAATAAAACTTACAACCCCTCTAATAACGGGAAAGCCGGCAGGACGAAACCTGTCTTTAAGCCTCTTAAAGTCTTTTTTTTCTGTTTCTATTGTACCGTCGGGCAAGCGTACAGACATATATGCCCCCTTAGGTCCTTGCATCATTATGCCTTCTAAGAGCGCCTGTCCGCCGACGGAGGTTTTATGCTTTATATCATTCTTTTTATTACTCATTAGCCTGTGGCCTTTCCTCAATTATGTTTGCCGGCGGTAAAATCGGCAAAGTTACTATGACCTTTGTACCGCTTCCTAATTCACTTTCAAAAGTAAGAGAGCCGCCGTGCCGCCTTACGATTTCATCACAAACGGCAAGCCCTATACCGGAACCTCTGACTGAAATATTGGATTTGAAAAACTTTTCTGTAACCTTGGGCAAATCCTCCGGGTCTATTCCGCAGCCGTTATCCTGCACTGAAACGGAAAGCATATTTCCGTCAACATCGGCAAATACATCAATTTTACCGCCTTGGCTTGAATATTTAATTGCATTGTCAAGAATATTGACAAATACCTGTTTAATTCTGTCGGGGTCTCCGTCCATAGGTGACGGCATATCTGTAACTGCGTAGTTAAGCTCCATTCCCTCACGCCTTGCGCGCTCCTTAAATACATATACCGCCTCGTCAAGTTCCGCTAAAACATCCATTCTTTCTGTTCTTAAAGATAGCGAGCCTGTCTGCATTCTGGAGAAATCCAATAAATCCTCCAACAGCTCCGAAAGTCTGTCCGACTCTCTTATTATAACAGAAATCCCGCGTTTTGTAAGCTCTTTATCCGTTTCCGATACATCTATAAGAGTTTCTCCCCAACCCTTAATTGCCGTAAGCGGCGTGCGAAGCTCATGTGACACGGTTGAAATGAAATCATTTTTTAGTTTATCGGAGGCTTTTAACTCCTTAATCATATTGTTAATCGCCTCAGAAAGCTCACTTATTTCATCATTACCCTTTACTTCTATCTCAACATTTAAGTCGCCTTTTGCAATTCTTGCGGCAATTTCACCTATTCTATGCACCGGCCGAACTATGGATTGTATAAAAAACATTCCCGATATATAAACGAGCGAAAGTGATATGATGAGCGCAAACACAATGATAAATGATGTAGCAATAAGCCTTTTATTAACCTCCTCAAGTGAAGAAATAAAACGCACCCCGCCTTTAAAACTGCCGTCGCCGCTTGGAAAAACCATTGTAACAGCCATAATTGACTCCCCGTTAGAGTTTTTCCCCACATATTGAGCTATTAAAGTGTCGGAGCTTTTTGCTTGCTCTACATCCTGAAAATTGAATGCAGCGGTTTCTACACCAAAACCCGTTGTGGTTGCGACTACATTACCGTGTTTGTCAATAACCCATGCATCTACATATTCCTTATTTTCAAAGCTTTCAATATATTGTCTTGATATAGATTTAAAAGACTCGTCCGTACCGTTTAAATACGGTGCGAAAAACGCCGTCACACTGTCATTAGCGTTGCTTATGAGAAAGTTGCTTACATAGTTGTTGTAATACGCTCTCGTCAGGCTTAAAATTATTGCAGCAAGAAAAAGGAAAAAAAGAGCGGTAACGGTAAGGGAATTTAATATCCACCGCCTTGATATGCCGCGCAATTTCATTGTAATCACTCCGTTTACCGTCGAGCGTTATTACTCAACCCACTTGTAGCCATATCCCCATATTGTTACTAAGTATCTTGGCTCTGAGGGACTGTCCTCTATCTTCATTCTCAGTCTTCTTATGTTTACATCTACGACCTTTTCATCTCCGTAATACGACGCTCCCCAAACATTTTCAAGGATTTTATTCCTTAGAAGGGGTTTTCCGGAATTCGTGAAAAAGTATTCAATAATCTGAAACTCAACTTGAGTAAGCTCTATTTGCTGACCGTCTTTCAATAGCGTTCTATTGCGTAAATTTAACTCGAAAGGTTTTAGTGTTATAGTGTCGTTGTTTATTGAAGTATCGGGTTCCCCGTTCATAGTTACGCGCCTGTAAACAGCATCAACTCTTGCCATAAGCTCTGAGGGCGAAAAAGGCTTTGTTATATAATCATCAGCACCCATTAAAAGCCCTGACACCTTATCCATTTCCTGCGTCTTGGCTGTAAGCATAATAATACCTATGTTCCGGCTTTGCTCTCGTAGCTTTTTACATACTTGCAGCCCGTCCATAACAGGCATCATTATATCAAGCAACACCACATCAAAAGCGTTGCTGTTGCTGTTATATATTCTTAGAGCCTCTTCACCGTTTTCAGCCTCCGTTACATTGTAACCGCCTCTTTTTAGCGTTATTGCGATAACCTCTCTTATAGAAGCCTCGTCTTCCGCTACAAGGACATTTTTCATAAGCGACCCTTCCTCTCCTTGCGTTAAAAACTATTTTTTGCAGCTAACATTTTTATATAAGCAGTAAATTCTTTGAAATATAATCAACGGTTATAGAGTACCTTTTAGCCGCGGGATAAATAACGCACCAATAGTTACCTTTTTCCCCGCTTGCCACAAGTGTATATCCCGATAAAACTTTTGATACATTCCCGCTAAATTTCAATGCAAATAAATCATCACCGTATTTATTCGCCTTTTCGCTCCATTCACAAAAAACAACATCACCCGATTTCTCATCATATCTTGCAGTAATAGAGTTTACTCTCCAATTAACCTTGAAAAAGTATAAATCAGACGGGTTATAAATTGTTAGCACATCCTGCTTTAACTTGCCATTTTCAACAGAAAGCCATTTTAGCATTTCAATATATAAAGCGTCATTAGTTTCCTCGCTGCCCGATATTAACTGCTTTTGCCTCACGCCTATTAGCTCTGTTATAACGGGAATTTCATAATATCCGTCATTATCAATATCACGAGTGTGTATCATCGCTTTTCGGAATGTGTCAGCCAAGGGGTTTTTAAGCTGTCGTGTCAACTTATTTTCAGTCTTTGACCACACTAAAACCTCTGTAAAAAGCCCAACCTCGCTTTTCATTACATCAAGAAACAGCCTTGTACTATCCTTATTATTTAATGAAACAATATCTTTATGTGTTTTTGAAACAGCGGCTATATTGCTGTCAAGAATTAACTCTGAGGCGAGTTTTACTGTATTGGTTTTCATAAAATTAAACACTCTTAAATATGTCTTAGGAATTTGCTCGGTATCGTCAATATAAAGTATGCAAAGCTCATAAAACCCATCTAAATCGAAGTCGATTAACTCTTTATATGTAAAGTATTCATTTGCCTTTGCCGTAAAAACAAATCTACCGTCATTTGAAACTGTAAAATCAATAACGCTGACGATACGCGTTGTTTTATTGTCAAAAAGCGACCATGAAATAATCACTTCGGATTTACCGTCTATATTTGCATCAATAAACTCAATTTCATAAACGGCATTTCCGGAGCCTTTAAGGTCCGCAACGCTTACCCAGTTATCTTCTATTTTCTGAAGAATATTAACTCGAACCGATGTATCCGCAGAGCTGTCAGAATAAAACACGAATGCTTCCTCAATGCTGTCTCCGTTTATGTCATATAAAACAAAAGGAGATAAAAAGGAGCCTTTTGAAGGTGATTTGAGTGTTACTTTTTCACCTACATTTTTTTCAAAAGCAAGCTGTAACGCCTGTCTCTCCCCCTCAAGTCTTGGCGGTCTTATGGTTTTGCTCATAGGAAAACCCGACACTAAAGAGCAGCCCGATAGAGAAATACCTAAAACAAACAATAGTACAAAAAGTAATAAGCTCTTCTTTTTCAATTGACCACCCTTTCTAAATTCTTTTTATAAACCTTAATATTTAATGTCACATGTATATTTTCCATATGCCCAGCATGTTGTGTTGCTTGTGTATACCCTTGCCTCAAATGCCGTAACACCTTGCTCGATTTCCTTTGATTTTAAGTCAACATCCGCAAAAATGTCACTGGCTTTTAAAAGCTCGATAGTTTCCGCCGGTCCTACAATAGTTACTGAGGAATTTAATCCCGATACTAAAGTTACAGGAGCCTTGTTTACATTATTCGTAATTTTAATATTTTTTGACGGCACCATAAAAGTTCGCTGCTCCATATCCGCCATATCTATTTTCACATCGAAAGATTTAGCTTTACCGCTGTATGCTATTTCTGTTAAATTGTCCGCAGGGAAAGAGAATGTGTTGTTGTTTACGGAAATATCCTTAAAATCAACAGAGCCGACAATTGCGGATTTCGTCGTTTCATACTCTTCAATAGAAACATCAAAATTATCAAACGCGGGGCTTACGCTATATTTTAACGGTAAAGAAAGATAATAGCTCGTGGCATTCTTAAATGTTATGTCAACCGGCAATCTTTTCTCTCCATATACCGGTACTCTCATACTTATATCGCCCGCCAAGTCTGCCGATAAATACTTAAAGCTTTGTTTGTGATTTTCATCCAAAATTAAAAATTCGGAATCAAGCGTCGTGCTGCTAAGCAGCGTGCTGCCTACTGTTGCTCTTGCTACGACAGACGCTATTCTTGAAATCTCCGCAGCCGGTCCTTTTATTGTTATTGTGCTTACTGATAAAAGCGGTTCGCCAAGCTTAAATTCTTTTTCGGTAAGTGAAAAATCACCGTCTGCAATAATTTCGGGCGTTATTGAAAATTCCTGCGTTTTCTCTACATCAAAATAAACTTCAACCGATTGCTTTGACATTCCCACAATCTCATATTCGCCGCTGTTTTTCGCCGTAGCTTTTAGGTCTAATCTGTGTGTGCCTGCTGTATTTACATACTCTGTTACGGCAGAAACAGATATATCGTCTGCTGAAAGCGCATTTTGAGAAACAAGGTATTTTTTACCCACAACCGTAACATCGACATAAAAGTCCGTTTCCCCGAAAACTTTTAGCCCAAGCTGGCTCGGAACACTGTTTTTTGTTTCAACGACAACCTTTACATTTTGTACGACTCTTTCAGTTTCAGGGCTTACATTAATCGCAACAAGAACCCAAATGGTTATTGATACTACTATTGAAAAGAAAAGGACAAATTTATCATTGTTGAATAAATTATTAAGAGAAAATCTGCTTAATTTCATTTTCTGTCCTCCTTATTTTCCTTCTTTGAAGTATTCATTAAATTTTTTATTCTCCCTACTACCGATTCGTCAGCCGACTCCTCATCAGTTTGGATTAAGTAATCTGTAAGAAACTCTCTCAAATCCCCCGTTGAAATTCCCCTTCGCAGCTCACCGCCGCAAGCTAAGGAAATCATTCCGTTTTCCTCTGAAACAACGACGACTGCCGCGTCGCTTACCTCGCTCATACCGAGCGCTGCCCTATGGCGCGTTCCAAGCTCACTGTCAAACGCATCATTTTCCGTAAGCGGCAAAATACATCCGGCGGCGCATAGCCTTGCCTCTCTTATAATTAACGCTCCGTCGTGCAGGGCGGAGTTTTTAAAAAATATGCTGTTAATAAGCTCTGTGGATGACTCGGCATTAATTTTTGTACCCGTTGAAATAATATCCTGCAAAGGCGTTGCTTTTTCAAAAACAATTAAAGCCCCGCTCTGCTTTCTGCTCATTGAGGCACTTGCTTTACATACATCATTTATGGTTTTTAGTGTCATTACCGTTCTGTCAGCATCTGATTTGAATGAAAAAAGCGCAATACTTTTTATAGAGCGTCTGCCGACGCTTTCAAGCATTTGACGAAGCTCAGGGCTAAAAAGAATAAGGAATATAATAATTGAGTTGTCAAAAAGTATTTTAAATATGTATTCGCTCGCCTCCATATTTAAAAGCGAAACAACGGCATACACTACGCCGACAATGAAAATCGCTTTCAAAATAAGAAAAGCGCGCGTCCCTCTTAGTAATTTTATCGCATTGTAAATTAAAAATGCAACAAGAAATACATCAAAAACATCAGAAAGAAAATTAAAACTCATAACAGCTTTAATTATTTGCTCAAATAGACTTTTAATTACTTCCATTCTGTCCCACCGCTTTTTTATGATATTCTTGATTTTTCAGGTGCAAAAACACCATCATATCCGTATTATTTACAAATAATAAACATTTCACTAAAGTATAACACAATTAAACGGATTTTGCAATTTGTGAAATGCAATTTATTGCACTTTTTAAATCTTTTTTTTCTGTATAGACAGACGGTGAAATCCGCACCGCTCCAATACTTTCGGTTTTGTAAGTTATATGTGCGGCACATGCGCAGTGAAACCCCGCCCTAACGGCAATTCCTTTACTGCAAAGTATTGCCGCCACCCTCTCGCTGTGAAGCGTTTTTACATTAAAAGGCAGCACGGGCGTGTACTTGTTTTTTTCTAACGACTCTGAGTAAAGAATAACATTTTTTATGCCGGATAAATCATTCATTGCCTCTTTTATAAGACCGTATTCATGCTCATAAATATTAGTCATTCCCTCTTTTAAGATGAAGTCAATTCCCGCCGAAACAGAGCATATGCCCGTCATATTAAGCGTGCCGCTTTCAAGCATATCAGGAAATATCGAAGGCTGCGCAAGCTCAAACGAACGGCTGCCTGTCCCGCCCTCTATAATTGTATTTTTTATACTGCCGTCAAAAAGCAAAATCCCGATACCCGTTATCCCATAAATGCTTTTATGACCCGGCATACAAAGGCAATTAATATTCATATCCCGCATATTTATATGAAGTATGCCGGCACTTCCCGCGGCATCTACAATAAATATAATTCCCTTTCTTTTCGCTAATTCTCCAAGCTCCTTTATTGGCATAACTTTACCGAATACATTAGAGGAATGTGTGCAGATAATAGCTTTTGTCTTAGGAGTTATCGCCTTTTCAAAGCCTGTTAGGATTTCATTGTCACTGCCTTTACAATTTATAATATCATAGCTGATTTTCCCCTTGTTTTTGAGCTTATAAAGCGGCCGTAAAACCGCGTTATGCTCTATTGAAGTAACGAGAACATGGTCACCTTCATTTATTATGCCTTTTATCGCAATATTTAACGCATATGTGCAATTGTAAGTAAAAGCAACATTTTCGGCTCCATAACCGCCAAAGAATGCGTTTATCTTTTCCCGCGTTTCAAAAACCTTTTGCGCGGCGTTTATAGACATATCGTGTCCGCTTCTGCCCGGATTTCCGCCATATTTAATAATTCCTTCTAAAACCGCATTCGTAACAGACTCCGGCTTTGGGTAAGAGGTGGCGGCATTATCAAGATAAATCATAAAAAATCAATTGCGTTTTTTGACACGCCATATATCCTAATACCGTTCTTTTTCAGCAGCTTATATGCCTCTGTGGGGTTACCCTCAATACAAAGCGAATACCCGCATCCCTCGCCCTTATTTGGGTTTAGGTCACGGGTCATATATACTCTAAATCCTCCTTTTAGAAGAAGGTCTTTTCCTTTTAATGCATAACTGATTGAGCCGACTTTTACGGCAACTTTTTCCATATACAGCACCACTTTTTTTATTATAATATGCGAGTATACGGAAAAATGTTTTTGAAACTATTTTTCTAAAAGACAAATTGAATAAGCTGCTATACCCTCTTTTTT
>JAAZGX010000216.1 GCA_012511005.1 Clostridiales bacterium | reverse complement strand
GCCTTATAAAACAGCACAAACCAAAGTATAATATTTTACTAAAAGACGACAAGGGCTATCATTATGTAAAAATAATTGACGGTGAATGGAAAAACTTTGTCTTTTCACACCAAAAGCAAGATGACGGCTCTTTATATTTAGGACCGTATACAAAGGAATATTTGTTTACGCGCTCTGTTCATGACGCCAAAAGGATATTTAAGCTGCCGACATGCGGGAAAGAGTTTCCGAAAGATATTGGTAAAAGCAGACCGTGCTTAAACTATTATATAAAACAGTGCAGCGCGCCATGCGCCGGCAAAATAGGGCGCGATGAATTTAATAGATGTGTAGTTGACGCAATAGCGTTCATAAAAGGAACGGATAAGTCGGCGGTTAAAGAAATTGAGGAAAAGATGAACAAAGCGGCAAAGGAGCTTGACTTTGAAAGAGCTGCTATGCTGCGTGACAGGCTTATTGCTATTGAAAAGATGACACAAAAACAAAAGGTAGTGTCAACAACGCACCAAGAGCAAGATGTTATAGCGCTTATGTCCTCTGAGGGTAAGGTTTGTTTTGCTGTTTTAAGATTTAATAATGGTCATTTATGCGATACTGACAGTTTTATTTTTGATGAATTATCAGACGAGAAGGCTATGCGCGCGTCATTTATATCGGCATATTACGAAACAAAGGACAGAATACCAAAAAGAATAAGTGTTGACGGGGAAGTGGACGGTTTAACTGTTCTTGAAAAGTATTTATCGGAAAAGAAAGGCGCGAAAACAGTTATCGCCCTGCCGCAAATAGGAGAACAGGCTAAGCTAATTGAAATGTGTCGTAATAACGCACTGCAAAAGCTTGCAGAGTATTTAGAAAGTAAAACCGGCAGAGAGCTTGACTCTCTTTTAGAGCTTCGGGGAATGTTAAAGCTTGAAAAGCTGCCGCGGTATATTGAGGCGTATGACATTTCGCATACGGGAGGCACAAATGCCGTAGGCGGAATGATAGTTTTTAAGGACGGCAAGCCTTATAAAAGAGCGTATAGGCGGTTTGCTATAAAAAGCTTTGAGGGGCAGGACGATTACCGCGCTTTATTTGAAGTTTTAGACAGAAGGTTTAAGGAGTACGAAAAAGCAAAAGATTTAACAGAGGGTTTTGGTGTTTTACCCGACTTAATTCTTGTTGACGGCGGCAAAGGGCAGGTAAAGGCGGCGCGAGAGGCAATAAAGCGGCACAATATCGAAATTCCGCTATTCGGTATGGTTAAAAATACGAAACACCGCACGGAAGCTATTGTTACAGAGGAGTTTAAGGTTGGTTTAAGTGTAAAGCACAGAGCCTTTACTTTAGTAACGAACATTCAAGACGAGGTTCACCGCTTCGCGATTTCCTATCATAAAAAGAAACGCGCTAAAAACGCTGTAAGCTCTACGCTATGCGACATACAAGGCGTTGGAGAAGCACGCGGAAAAGCACTATTAAAGCATTTTAAGAGTATAAAGGCTATAAAAGAGGCGAGTGTAGAAGAATTAAAAAGTGTAAAGGGCATTAACTTTACGGTTGCTGAAAATATATATAAAGCCTTCCGCAGTGAAAATTAAACAAAAAATGCTCCCGATGAGGAAACGGGAGCAATATTTTTTAGTGCTTGGTATTATTTTAAAAAGATTTCAATAACGGGTACGATTTGGTCTGGTTTTACACGAGGAGTACTTAAATAAACATCGTCGCCTTTTTCTTCAAACTGCACCTCAGAGGCATCGTTTAATAACTGCGCATAAGCAATTTTGCCGGCAAGTCCTTTTAGCTTCAGGCTAAAGGCGGGATATGTTAAAATGTGCGCATAAAGCATTTTTCCGTTTTGTGTATACTTTACACCATCGGAAGCGGGAACTTCTGCCTCTGTGCAGCCATAAATACTTCTTGAATTAAATTTCATCCATTTGCCGATTTGTGTCAAGGCATATTCCGCGCGGCTGTCAAAGCATCCTCTTGCCGTAGGACCTACATTTAACAGTAGATTTCCGCCGCACGAAACAGTGTCAATTAGCATTCTAATAAGCACCTCAGGGGACTTCCAAGTCTCTTCATCTCTGTGATAGCCCCAAGAGCCTGAAAAAGTTTGGCAAGCCTCCCACACTACAAGGTTACCGTCATCGTCCTTTACCCATTCGTCAGGCTGTACTTGTTCAGGCGTCCATAAATCTTGCTCAATTTCTGTACGGTTATTAATTATTATATTAGGGTTAATATCCCTTGCTGTTTTTATGAGCTTTTCGGCTTCCCAATCGTCCTTGCCCTTGCCCTTAAAGCCTTTATAAGTGTTGTTAGAGTATGAAAAATCAAACCAGATTATATCTATCTTTCCATAGTTAGTAAGCAGTTCGGTAACTTGATTTCGCATATACTCTGCATACTTTTTCATATCTCTGCCTTCGTTTAGCTCTTTTGCGTTTTCATCGTCACGCCTTGGGTGGAATACATCAATAGGAAAATCGGGGTGATGCCAGTCAATAAGAGAGTAATAAAAGCCTACTTTTATTCCCTCTGCTCTAAACGCTTCAACATATTCCTTAACGAGGTCTTTGCCATATGGGGTATTAGTGGATTTATAATCTGTATAATTTGAGTCAAAAAGACAAAATCCCTCATGATGTTTAGATGTCAGTACAACATATTTCATTCCCGCATTTTTTGCAAACTCTGCCCATTTTTTAGGCTCATACATATCGGGATTAAAATAATCGAAATACCTTTGATAAACATCTTCAGGAATTTTTTCATTCGTCTTTACCCATTCATGGCGGGCGGGGAGGGCGTAAAGCCCCCAGTGAATAAACATTCCAAACCTATCGCGCACAAACCATGAGGTATCGCCGGAAGTTTTCCGCACATTTTGCTGCATAAAAATTCTCCAATCATTTTAATATGAATGACCTTTTGAAAATATGTAAATAGGTACATTATTAAAATAATATCTTGTATTTACTGACAAGTCAAGAGTTTTATAGAAAGCTTGTTATTTTACATCAAAAAAGCCTGTTACAGGCAGTTGCGGGCTATTGCAAAAAAACATATACAGTGCTATAATTAATAGTAATTTTATTGAATAGAGTGATTGTGTGGGCAGAAAGAAGTGGAAAGTATCAAACTGTGATAAGGATGTTGCCGCGTCAATAGCAGAAAGCTGCGGTATAGCGCCTTTTACTGCCTATATCCTTTGCCTGAGAGGATATACTGACGAGTACGCAGTGGATTCGTTCTTATATGACGCCGAGATTTTAGACCCTTACATTCTGCCTGATATGGACAAAGCGGTTGTTGCTATTAAAGAGGCTATAACTTGCGGTAAGCGCATAACGATTTTCGGCGACTATGACACGGACGGAGTAACGGCTACCGCGCTTTTATATATGTACCTAAAATCAAAAGAAGCGAATGTTGATTTCTATATTCCTGACAGGTCGCTTGAGGGGTATGGACTTAGCGAGGACGCTGTTTATTCGCTTAAAGAGAACGGAACAGAGTTTATTATAACGGTTGACAATGGAATTAGCGCCGTTAAAGAGGTAAAGCTTGCGAAAGACCTTGGGATTGAAATTGTTATCACAGACCATCATAGACCCGCCGATATTTTGCCGGAAGCGCTTGCTGTAATTGACCCATACAGGGAAGATTATGAAGGTGAATTCAAAGAGTGGGCAGGCGTTGGCATAGCGTTTAAGCTCGCCTGTGCGTTAGAGGACGGGGATGATGAAAAAATCCTTTCAGATTATGGGGACATTATTGCGCTCGGCACCATAGCGGATGTTGTGCCGTTAAAAGGTGAAAATAGAATTCTTGTCAAGCGCGGAATAGAGCGCATTAATGCTAATAAAAGCGTGGGACTTTCGGCGCTGAAAGAAGCGGCAGCGGCAGGAGGACGAGTAAACTCAACCGCGGTAGCATTTATATTAGCGCCAAGACTTAATGCAGCAGGCAGAATGGGTTCCGCAGAAAGGGCTTTAGAGCTGCTCGTTACGGACTCAAAAGATGAGGCAAAGGTTTTGAGTGACGAAATATGCCTTGCTAATGAAATCCGTAAAAAAGAGGAAAGCGATATAGAGGCGGCAGTATTAGCACAAATTGCAGAAAATCCGTCAATAGGGTATAGCCGTGTTATTGTAGCCTCCGGTGAGAATTGGCATCAAGGCGTAATTGGCATAGTAGCGTCCCGTATTTGCAGTATGTTTGGTAAACCCGCCATTATAATATCAAAAGATAATGGCATAGCTAAAGGCTCAGGCAGGAGTATTGCAGGATTTTCTTTGTACGAAGCGCTGTCTGAGGTTAAAGATGTACTTCTAAAATTCGGCGGTCACACCCTTGCGGCAGGAATGTCACTGCCTGTTGAAGATATTGAGTTATTCAGGGATAGAATTAACGAATATGCAGAAAATAATGAGCCTG
>JAAZGX010000215.1 GCA_012511005.1 Clostridiales bacterium | reverse complement strand
CATCATTTATATTTGTATGCGTAGAATATATCCTCCGCTTCTTTCGTATAGCTCCCGTCTTCATTTTCAATATAGAATATCGGGCATATTCTCATACCGGCGTTGCCGCCTTTTCTGCCCTCAACTAACACTAAAGAGGGTTCACCGCCTTTTCGTTGTACTATTTCACGCAAGCGTTTCGGCTCTATGTGGTTTTCGCGCATAGCCAAGAAGATATCACACAATCGTTCCGGTCTGTGGCAAAGCACGAACCTGCCGCCGAATTTAAGCAGATGATACGCAGCCGAAACAGCGTCAGAGAGCGTGCAGCTATATTCATGTCTTGCATTCTTTTGCTCCTCATTTTCATTTGCTATTCCTGCGCTCCTTTTTTTATAAGGGGGATTTATTGTAACAACATCAAAATATTCATATGGCAAAATACCGTCAATATGTCTTAAATCAGCATTTATGCATTGTATTCTATCAGAAATGTTATTTATCTCCAGCGTATTTTTAAATAGAGAGCAGGCATTTTCACTAATTTCAACACCAATATTGACGGACGGGGAGAAATCACGATGCCAAATTAAAGGAATAATACCGCACCCCGTGCCAAGGTCGCAAGCCTTATCTTTTCTTTTAGGGCTTGCGAAGTTAGCAAGTAAAAGAGCATCGGAAGTAAACACATGTTTTTTAGAAACGAATATTTCCATATTATGCGCGAGCTTTTCTGTCCGCATATCATTGATTTGCATTAAAATCACCACTAAAAAGATAACATAAAATATAATATTATACAATACGGTACGCCGATAATAAGCTTTAGGTAAATATATGTTGCGAAAATTATACTCTTATTGTATAATTTTTAATAAGGCGATGTCAAATAGACTTTAATTTTGTATATTTAAATGGGTGTGGGAAAATAAATGGACAATAAGCTTTGTATTATAATAAACGGTAAAGGTGCCGTAGGCAAGGATACGCTGTGTGAAGCGGCGGCACAACTATATAAAACTCAAAATGTGTCCTCAATAACGCCCATAAAGGAAATAGCCGCGCAGTACGGATGGCAAGGCGAAAAGGATTTAAAGGCAAGGCGATTTTTGGCGGGGTTAAAGCGTGTTTTTATTGAATATAATGATTTGCCGAATAATTACTTAATGTTACAGTATAAAAAGTTTTTACAAAGCGACAATGAAGTGCTTTTTGTTCATATAAGGGAAAAAGAGGAGATTGAGAAATTCAAAAGGAGTGCAGATAATAAGCCTGTGACACTTTTAATAACACGAAACGGAATTGACGAAAATGAAGTATACGGCAACGATGCCGACGATTGTGTAAGCGATTTCCCGTATGACTATACTTTTGATAATTCTAAACTGATTTTAGAGAGTAAGGCTATGTTTATATCCCTTATGAAGAATATTATAACAGACAAAAGTTTGAGTATAACGGGCACGAAGACAAACGACTAAACGAGCTTCAGTGTTCATCATTTATTAATTGACATAAGAAAAAAACGAGAGTACAATTAAATGGTTATAGGAGGCGCCGCATGAGCTTAATTGATATAAAAGATATGTATAAGATTTATAATCCCGGTGAAAATGAGGTGAGGGCTCTTGACGGTGTTTCTTTGACTATCGAAAAAGGTGAATTTTTAGCGATTGTCGGTCAATCCGGCTCAGGGAAATCAACATTTATGAATATGCTTGGACTTCTTGATATTCCGACTGACGGGACATATTTGCTTGACGGTATTGATGTTTCAACAATGGATGATGATAGACTTTCTGATATAAGAAACAGAGAAATAGGCTTTATATTTCAAGGCTTTAACCTTATTTCAAGTTTAACTGCCGAGGCTAATGTGGAACTGCCGCTCGTTTATAGAGGTATGAAGGAAACAGAGCGCCGTATCCTTTCACAAGATGCACTTGAAAGGGTGGGGCTTTCAAACAGAAAAAAACACTTGCCCTCACAGCTTTCGGGCGGGCAGCAGCAAAGAGTTGCAATAGCAAGAGCAGTTGCGGCAAGACCGCCGATTATTTTAGCGGACGAGCCTACGGGTAACCTTGATTCGCGCTCAGGCGAGGAGGTTATGAGGATATTGGAAGAATTGTCACAAGAGGGGAGAACAGTAATTCTGATTACGCACGATACAGATATAGCCGCCACAGCAAAGAGGATTGTGCGAATACATGACGGTAAAATTACGGAAGATTGTATTAACGAATAAAACAAAACAGCCGCCGATTAAGGCGGCTGAAATTATTAAAATTATTCAATATCCGGCACAATTAAGCCGTATCCGCCGTCTTTACGACGGTAAACGACATTTATATGATTTGATGAGGAGTTTTGAAACATATAAAAAAGGTGGTCAAGCATATTCATCTGTAAAATTGCCTCATCAACACTTTGCGGTTTAAGGGATATGCTTTTTACCCTTACTAAATCAAATTCGATTTCTTCATCGGGGAAATCTGCCTCTGATAAGTCATCTAACGCACCTTGGCGAATTCTTTTTTCAAGTTTCGTTTTATTTTTACGGATTTGACGAACAAGTGCGTCTACGCAGGCGTCAAGGGCATCGTTCATACTTATTGCTCTTTCTTCAGCGCGGAAAATCATGCCGCCCTTAGTAACGGTAATCTCAACAGATTGGTATGTTTTTTCGACTGTAACCGTTACTTTTGCAGAGGAATTGTCACCAAAAATTCTTTTTATTCTTGAAAGCTTCTTTTCAACCCTTTCTTTGAATGAGTCTCTGATAGTGCATTTGCGGCCTACAATAGTAATATCCATTAAATGCTCATCCCTTTCTTGTTGTTAGAAACGATAGTGTTTCTACACAAATAATACCATGTAAACAGCGAAATGTCAAAGGCTTTTAGGTAAAATATACAAAAAGAGTACTATATAATAGCAGTAGCGTGGCGTGCGGCATGGCAGCCGATATTAACTGCCGCAGGCAGACCTGCTATATGCGTAGGCGCAGCTTCTATATGTACGGCAAGCGCCGTGCAGTCCCCGCCAAATCCTTGCGGTCCTATATTTAGATTATTAACTTCATTAAGGATACGCTGCTCAAGTTTAGCATAAAGGCTATCCTCATTTCCTTTAGAAATGTCACGGCACAAGGCTTTCTTAGACAGCAAAGCCACTCCCTCAAAGTCACTGCCTATGCCAATTCCCAAAACAAAAGGCGGGCAGGAGTTTGAGCCGGCTTTTTTTACGGTTTCAATAACAAAGTTTACAATATCATCCTCGCTTGACGACGGTGAAAGCATACGAAGTCTGCTTTTATTTTCACTGCCAAATCCTTTTGGGACTGCCGTAATTTTTACTTTGTCGCCATCTGTAATAGTAGTGTGAATAATAGCGGGAGTATTGTCATTCGTATTTATACGCCTTATAGGGTCACATACGACAGAAAGGCGAAGAAGCCCGCCTACATACGCCTCTTTTACGCCGTCATTAATTGCTTCATAAAGACTACCGTCAATAAAGTGAACATCTTGCCCTATGTCAATAAAAACAACAGCCATACCCGTGTCTTGACATAGCGGTATATCAAGTTGTTTAGCAACGCGTATATTTTCTATCATATCACGGAAGACTTCTTTCGCAATATCATTACTCTCTATTTTTTCCTGCTCTTTAATTTTTTCGGCAAGGCTATTCGGCAATATATGGTTTGCGTCATAAAAAAGACGGCGCACCGTATCTTTAATAAGCCTCACGCTAATTTCCCGCATAATTTCACCTCTAAAAAAAGGCGACGCTATCGTCACCTTTTATTGATATTATAACTATTATTGCCTTCCGTTTCCGCCGCCCCGTTTTGGAGGGGAGGAGCCGCGTTTTGCTATATTTGAACGCTTTAAGTCACTGATTTTTTCTTCACTGACCGTTTTAAAGCTTGCCATCATATCCTCAAATGACATATTTCTAGCATCATATTTAGGTGTTTGACCGGTCCATACATTAGGCTTGCCGCCCCGTTGCCTGCCGCTGTTTTTAGGTTTGTCATAATGTTGAGATTTAGTTTCAGGAAGCGCTTTTTTAATTGAAAGCCCAATTTTTCCTTTGTCGTTAATCTCCATAACCTTAACCGTAACTTCTTGCTCCTCGGTTAGTTCATCTCTGATATCTTTAATAAATGAATTAGATACTTCAGATATGTGAACCATTCCCGAAGAACCATCCGGCAATTCCACAAAAGCTCCAAAGCTTGTTATACCGGTAACCTTCCCTTTAAGTACCTCGCCGACCTCAACTGACATAAATGCAGTAATCCTTTCAAAGAATAAATTTAATATGACCCCGGTGTAATATCGTAATATACCCTTTCATCGGGGTATACATATCCGCGTTGCTGCCTTGCAATATGCTCAATATATTGACGCTCATTACCATCATCAATTAGCTTTTGAAGCTCATTGTTTTCGGCGACTTGCTGTTCATATTGAGCAGAAAGATTTAATAGTTTTTCCTTCTTATCTTTCATATCGGAGCGAAGGCTTGCAAATGTAAAGATTAAATATAGAAATGCTGTAAGAGTCATCACTGTAATGATGATTCCGACAGGGTGTTTTTGTGTTTTTGTTTTTTTAGTGTTTTTTTTATTCATCGGTAGTTCACTTTCTTGCTTTTTTGGACGAAGAAAATATACCAATAAAATTATACAACAAAACTTTAGTAAGATGCAATAGTTTTTTCAAGTTATTTTTGGTTTTATGCGACTTTTTACTTAAAAAAACCTTTATTTTCGACTTTTTTCTTTTAATAGCGGCAAAAATGAATATGAAAGGTCTTTTTATTATGCGGTATAGCTTTGAGAAAAAGCTTTTTATAAGCTCTGCTATTTTTTCGCTAATCCTTTTAACGGCTATTCCAAATGAAATATAGTAAAAGAAAAAACCGAGCAATTGTGCAATAATAATATAGGCTCTTACGGCGCCCATATTAACGGCAATAATAAATAAATATGTAAGAAGTGCAGACACGACAATGTATAAAAAGTCAAAAACAAATACCGCCGCCTTACCCTTAGAAACGATAAGGCGGATAATTCTAATAATATCATAAAGCACGCCGAGAAGAAAACCCATTCCTAAAGATAAGAAGAAAATTTTGAGATGCTCGCTAATAGCAAAAGTATACATAATTTTATCTGAATACCTTTGATAAAAAGCCTGCGGATTTTGGCTGGGCATCTGTATATGACAATGCTTGAATTTTTCCCTCGACTACAAGTTCGCCGACATCAACGGAAAGGCGCGTTATGTGAAGCTCATGCCCTTTTATAGTAAGTTCTCCCAAATCTGTGAAAACGGTCACGGTCTGCTCGTCAAAGCTGTCCACATCCGATACGCCGGATATTGATAAAATACGCCTGTCTTCAAGTATGCAGTTGTGCGGTATATTGAACCCCTTTTTTTCCTCTGTCATAAAAAACCATTCCTTTCTTTATAGAAAGGGTGCAAAATAAAAAAGCTCCCTTCTCTACAAATTGTATGAGAAGGGGAGCGGGGAAAGAACAAGCTATTTTATTTTTGTGATTTTATTGCCTTTAACGAAATAAGCATTTTTAGAAAGCTCGATTAAAGATAAATCATGAAGTGAGTCCGTATAAAAATCATCTATTTCGTGTCCCGGGTAAAGCTCGTTAAAAGCTTTAACCTTATTTTCTTTAAAATTAAACCTTTTGAATTCACCTGTTTCAAAATCAATTACAGAGCCGATATAGTGATTAATTCCAAGCCTTTTGCATATTTCCTCTAAATTGAATTCAGGCGAGCCGGATATAATTAAATCGTCCTCCTTTTGAATTTCACGGTAAAATGGCTTTATATTTTTTTCGTGTTTGTCCCAAAAGTCGCATACAATACTGTCAATATCAGTTATTGTTACAAAGTAATCGCTTACCGTATCGCCGTAATCGTTAATAGCTTCCTCCAATGTAACATTACCGCGCTTATATTTATATAAGGCGTGAAAAACTTTTGGCATATACTTAAACAGTGAAGGGTCGCGTTTTAAGTAAAAGAAAAAGAAATCCATGGCGCTTTCGCCGTCATAAATTGTATTGTCAAAATCATATACGTTCAACATTATCCTCCAGACTCTCACAAAAGCATTTCCACCTTTTTGTGAGCAATATACAAATTATAGCAATAATTAAAGCAATAATCAACCATATGTATATAGTTCGCTGCCAGCCGAAGCTTTCCGCGACAGCTCCCAACCCATATGTTGATGCCGCGCTTCCCAAATACGCAGATGAATTCATAATTCCTGTTACGGTTGCAGTTTTGCCAAATCTTGCGAAACGAACAGGCACGAGCGTAATAAGCAAATAATTGTATGAATGGGCGGCAGTAGTAATAACAGCCATAAGTATGACGCTTATTACAGGTAATAATCTATCCAAAAACAAAAGAGCGATAAGGGGTAAAACTGCCATACTCATCGTAAAGGCGGCTGTTGCCATTTCGTTCTTTTTCATAATTTTGTTATATACCGGAGATATTAAATATGCGCCGGCTGCATAGCAGAGCGGTAAAAGCATCGTAAGAAAAACGGAAAAAGAAACCGATGTACCATATGTTTCAGATATCATAGTCGGCACCCAAACGGTAATGCCCTCTTTTAATGTGCCGTGAAGTATTGTTGGCAGTATTGCTACAAAAAGCCCTGATGATATAAGCATAGCGGCAATTCCTTTTATATGTAAACTCTCTTTATTAGAGAGAGTTTTTTTGTTTATATCAGGTAAATCAGTAAAAGTGAGATGCTGTCGTATTTTAATAAAAGTAAAAACGAAAAAGACGAAAGCCGTTATAAGAAAAGCAAAAGAAATTAAAAATACACTTCTCCAAACGAAGTACTTTATAATAAAGGAAGACAGCAAATAGGCAAAAATCGTACCGGATGGAATTGCAAGAGAAATGTTAAGACAGGCTTTCTGCCTATAATCCTTATTAATCACATTAGATAAAATACGCAAAACAGGCGACCAGAGCATTGAGTGTGACATGCCGTTTATGCCCCAAATAACGGACATAGTCACATACGACTGACTAAAAGAAAAAGCTAAATTTGAAACAGCCGCAAAAAACAAACCCGTTATAATCATTTTGAACGGTGAGAGACGGTCACCCAAAATACCCCAAAGCAGTTGGCAAGAGCCGTAAACTATAAAAAATACAGAGCCTACAAAGCCTGCTTGTGATTTAGTGAAAAACCCTTCGGCTAAAATAGAAGCAAGAGCGGCAGAGTAGTTAACCCGTCCAATATAAGATGAGGCATATGCAATAAAGCAAGCAATAAACAGCAGCTTACTGTATTTGTGACTTATAAGGTTAATATCTTTCTTCAAAACATCACACACTTTTTAATTGTTCCTGATTTTATTTAATACGCCTTTTTCAAGGCGGGATACTTGCGCTTGTGAAATCCCAACCTCTTTTGCCGCCTCTGTTTGAGTCATACCTTGAATAAATCTGAGTGAAAGAATTCGTTTTTCACGCCCCGTCAGTGATTTGAGTGACTCTTTTAGCATGATTTCGTCAATCCACATCAAATCGTCCGCGCCGTCACTTAGCTGGTCATAGACATATATGGCGTCTCCGCCATCTGAGTATACAGGCTCATAAAATGATACAGGCTCTACAACCGCTTCAAGTGCAAGCACGACTTCAGATTTTTTTAAACCCAACTTTTCGGCAATTTGCTCAACTGTTGGCTCTTTTCGTGTTTCATTCGTAAGCTCGTCACGCACTTTCATCGCTTTATAAGCAGTATCTCTCATAGAGCGGCTTACGCGCACCGTGTTGTTATCACGAAGATATCGCCTTATTTCACCTATAATCATAGGAACGGCGTAAGTTGAAAAGCGAACATTTTGTGAAATATCGAAATTGTCAATTGATTTCATAAGACCGATACAACCGACTTGAAATAAATCATCAGGGTTTTCACCTCTATTGGAAAATCTTTGAATTACACTGAGAACTAACCTAAGATTTCCGCAAACAAGCTCATCTCTTGCTTTTTTGTCACCGCTATGAGCTTTTTTTAACAGCTCAATCTTCTCAGGTTCCGTTAAGAGCTTGAGTTTTGAGGTGTCAACTCCGCAAATTTCGACCTTGCCAAATTGCATATTATTACCCCCGTCTTATAATCTTGTCATTTAGATTATTGCCGACGGTGAGTAAAATAATTCCCCGCTCGTTATGTTATTTGTGGAACAGTATAGCAAACACTGTAACCGATTTCAAGAGATTTTAGCAGAAAACCGTTTACTAATCACATTAAATAAAAAACCGCGCCATAAAAGCACGGCATAAAGATATTATTAAAATATTAATCTTTTTCGTTGTTTATGTTTTTATTTTTCACATTCAAAGAATTTTCGATATTAGGAGTTACCTCAACTCTAACTTTTCCTATGCGTCTTTCGCCGACATTCAAAATTGTAAATGTGACATTTTCAAATTGTATGACATTCATTTCACCGTCACGCGGCAAATAACGAAGTCTGCTTATAATATACCCGCCAAGAGTATCATAGTCACCCTCAGGAAGCGTCGTGCCTATTAACTCGTTGACCTCGTCTATGTCAGTTATGCCGTCAATCGTAAAAGTATAGTCATCAATTTTTGAGATTTCTTCATCCTCATTGTCATATTCATCCTGAATATTTCCCATTATAGCCTCAATAAGGTCCTCTAAAGTGACTATGCCCGCCGTGCCGCCGTATTCATCCACAACTATTGCAATTTGTGTGCGTCTTACGCCCATTTCCGCAAAAATTTCACCGCAGGGCTTTGTTTCGGGGATATAGTAAGGTTCGCGCATAATACTTCTTAAAGTACTGTCGCCTGATAGCTGCTTACCGACATATTTTAATAAATCCTTTACATATAACACGCCGATTATATTATCAGGGTCGTCGTCATATATAGGAATTCTTGAAAAGCCCGTTTGAATTGCAAGCTCTACAAGCTCTTCAAATGTTGTATCATCTGCTTCAGCGGCGACCATATCCGTTCTGTGCGTCATAATATCGCCGGCATCCAAATCATTAAACTCAAAAACATTGCTAATCATTTCTCGCTGAACATTTTTAATAACGCCTTTTTCCTCGCCGACATCAACCATCATCATAATTTCTTCTTCGGTAACATTTTCAAGGCTTGCGTTAGGGTCAAAACCGAACACACGAACAATAGCATTAGTTGAAACGGAAAGGATTTTTACAAAAGGCTTTGCCGTCTTAGAAAACAAAAGAAGAAATGGCGCCACCGCAAAAGAAATTTTTTCAGGAACCTGCATAGCAATTCTTTTGGGTGCCAATTCTCCTAAAACGAGCGAAAAGAATGAAATAATAAGCGTTGTAAAAACAATGGACAGACTGTGGATAAGCGCCAAAGGCACAAATTCAAAAAAACTTGAAACATAAGCCGAAAGCGCGTGTGCAAAGCTTGTTGCTGCAGAGGCAGAGGTTAAGAAGCCCGCAAGCGTTACGCCGATTTGAATTGTTGAAAGAAAGCTGCTTAAATTTTTGGTAAGCCTCATTATAATTTTGGCTTTTTTATGTCCCTCGTCAGCCATTCTTTCAATTTTATTATCATTAAGTGAAATAATAGCTATTTCCGACATCGCGAAAAAGGCGTTTATAATAATAAGAATAAGCAGCAAAGGAATTTGAAATAGAAGCGCGTTTTTATTAATTAAATCGGTATTTGCAGAAAGTGTTAAAATGCTTAACAAGCTACAAGGTCCAGGGTCATCCATATAGGACTTGCTCCTTTCAAAATTAAAAGATACAATACCTTTAGTATTATATAATAAAAATATCAGATTTCCCCTAAAATGTCAATTAAAATTGCATACATTCTATTATTTATTGCAATAAATGCAAAATAATCAAGTGTACATATTGACTTTGTGACAGATAGACAGTTTTTTCATTAAACATTGGCATAAGTTTGCGGAAAATTTCACATATTTAAGGTTTACTTTTTGAGAGAAAGATGTTATTATTATTGTTGGTAAATTTGTATATATTTATATATTATTGTATTATTCAAAGGAGGAAAAAAGTATATGGCAAGAAAAAAGAAAACCAAGGACGGTAATAACGCAGCGGCTCATGTTTCGTATGCGTTTACGGAGGTTGCCGGAATATATCCGATAACACCCTCAAGCCCGATGGCTGACTATGTTGACCAATGGGCGGCGCAGGGTCAAAAGAACATATTCGGCACAACAGTAAAAGTTTCAGAGCTGCAATCAGAGGCGGGAGCGGCAGGTACTGTTCACGGCTCATTAAACGCAGGCGCCCTTACTACTACATACACAGCTTCTCAGGGACTTTTGCTTATGATTCCGAATATGTATAAAATAGCTGCTGAGCTTTTGCCGTCTGTATTCCATGTTTCGGCAAGAACAGTTGCGACACAGGCGCTCAATATTTTTGGCGACCATTCCGATGTGTATGCATGCCGCCAAACAGGATTTGCGATGCTTGCAGAGACGAATACACAGGAAGTTATGGACCTTGGCGCTGTGGCGCACCTTGCGTCAATAAAAGGCAGAGTTCCTTTTATAAACTTTTTTGACGGATTTAGAACATCTCATGAAATCCAGAAAATTTCCGTATGGGACTATGAAGACCTTAAAGAAATGTGCGATATGGACGCCGTAAGGGCGTTTCGCAAGCGTTCGCTCAATCCGGAGCGTCCCGTAATGCGCGGCTCGCACGAAAACGATGATGTTTTCTTCCAGCATAGGGAAGCTTGTAACGAATATTATGAAAAGCTGCCCGCCATTGTTGAGGAATATATGGGCAAGGTAAATGAAAAGCTTGGCACGGATTATCAGCTTTTCAACTATTATGGCGCACCCGATGCAGAGCGTATTGTTATTGCTATGGGCTCTGTTTGTGATGTTATTGAAGAAGTAATAGATTATCTTATGGCAAAAGGCGAGAAAATAGGGCTTGTTAAAGTTCGCCTTTACAGACCATTCTGCGCGAAAAGACTTTGGGAAGCTATTCCCGAAACGGTTAAGAAAATTGCTGTTCTTGACAGAACAAAGGAGCCGGGTGCTTTAGGCGAGCCTTTATTTATGGATGTTATAACGGCTATGAATGAAATAGGAAGAACTGCTGATGTTATAGGCGGCAGGTACGGACTTGGCTCAAAAGACACGCCTCCTTCAAGCGTTTTCGCCGTATATGACGAGCTTAAAAAGGATAAACCCGCACGCCAGTTTACAATAGGAATTCACGATGATGTTACTTGCCTTTCTCTGCCTGAGGTACCTTCTCCGAATACGGCGGCGCCTGGTACGATTGAGTGCAAGTTCTGGGGACTTGGCGGCGACGGTACGGTGGGAGCCAACAAAAACTCCATAAAAATAATCGGCGACCATACGGATAAGTATGTTCAAGCATATTTCCAGTATGACTCTAAGAAAACAGGCGGTATCACCGTTTCGCATCTCCGCTTTGGTGACAGTCCTATAAAAAGCCCTTACTATATAAATAAGGCGGACTTTGTTGCGTGCCACAACCCCTCCTATGTTGAAAAGGGCATAAAAATGGTGAACGATGTGAAGCCGGGCGGCACATTCCTTATTAACTGCCAGTGGTCACCGGAGGAATTAGACAACTTCTTATCAGCAGACGCAAAAAGATATATTGCTAAAAACGATATACAGCTTTACACGGTAAACGCTATTGATTTAGCCGTAGAAATCGGCATGGGTAAAAGGACTAACACTATTTTGCAATCCGCATTTTTCGCGCTTGCAAATGTTCTCCCGATTGATGACGCCGTACAGTATATGAAAGATGCGGCGACAAAGTCTTATATCAGCAAAGGACAAGATATTGTTGATATGAACCATAAGGCGATTGACGCAGGCGTTTCGGCTTATACTAAAATAGATGTTCCGGCAGAATGGGCTGACGCAGAGTGTGCCGGCAAAGGCGCTTTAGAGGAAGGTCCGGAAAAGCTCGTAAAAATGGTTGACAATATTATGAAACCTATTGCAAGCTTTGACGGCGACTCTATTCCAGTATCATCATTCGTAGACCATGTCGACGGTACATTTGAGCAAGGCGCCTCCGCTTATGAGAAGAGGGGAGTTGCCGTTACGGTACCGGAATGGGACGCAGACTCCTGCGCACAGTGCAACCAATGCTCATATGTGTGCCCCCATGCTACAATTCGCCCGTATGCGCTTGACGAGAAGGAAGCCGCAAACGCACCCGGGAATGCCAAAATAGTTGATAAAAAGGGCAAAGGCAAAGGCGTTTATAAATATGCTCTTGCAATATCTCCTTTTGATTGTATGGGTTGCGGTGTTTGTGTAGGCGTTTGCCCCACAAATTCACTTAAAATGGTTTCTCGTGAAAGTCAAGACAGTGAGCAGCAAGTATTTAACTATATGGTTGAGAATGTTACGGTTAAGGACGACCTTGCAAATAACACGGTAATAGGAAGCCAGTACAAAACTCCGTTGCTTGAGTTCTCGGGCTCATGCGCCGGCTGTGCTGAAACGGCATATGCGCGCCTTGTAACACAGCTTTTCGGGGAAAGAATGTACATTTCAAACGCCACGGGTTGCTCCTCTATTTGGGGCGGTCCCGCCGCTACATCACCGTACACCGTCAATAAAGAGGGCAAGGGTCCCGCTTGGGTAAACTCTCTGTTTGAGGATAACGCTGAAAACGGCTTTGGACTTTTACTCGGTCAACAGGCAGTGCGTGACAGATTAATAGCGGCAGCAAAAGAGCTTTCTGAAAATAATGAAACAGACGCTGAGTTTAAGGCGGTTCTTGACGAGTACCTTAATACATTAGAGGACGGTCCCGCCAACAGCGCCGCAACAGATGCACTCGTTAAAACATTGAAAGAGCGCGCTTGCACTAAGGATGACAATTTATGCGAGCTTGAAAAAGAAGTGCTCGACTATAAAGAATACCTTAACAAAAAATCCATATGGATTTTCGGCGGCGACGGTTGGGCATACGATATAGGTTTCGGAGGACT
>JAAZGX010000214.1 GCA_012511005.1 Clostridiales bacterium | reverse complement strand
TAGCTCCCACATTTGGTGTTGAAAATATGCTTGGCACAAATCCGCTTACAATCGGGCTTCCGACAGATGAGGATTTCCCATTTAACATTGACTGTGCAACCTCTATAACCCAAAGGGGTAAAATTGAGTACTTTTCAAGAATAGGCAAAGACACGCCCGCTGGTATGGTAATAGGCTCTGACGGAAACGCTAAAACAAATTCCGATGATATCCTTGTTGAGCTTAACACGGGTGAGGCGGCTCTCGCTCCGCTTGGCGGTATAGGCGAGGAGCTTGCGGGTTACAAAGGCTATGGCTATGCTACAGTCGTTGAAATTCTTTCAGCAGCGCTTCAGCAGGGCAACTACCTGAAAATGCTGACAGGCATAGGCGAAAACGGTGAGAAAGTGCCTTTCCATCTTGGACACTTTTTCATAGCCATTGATACTAACGCTTTTATGGGTGTTGAGGAGTTCAAAAAAACCGCGGGTGATATTTGCCGCGCTTTACGCGCTTCAAGAAAAGCACCGGGTCAAGAGCGTATTTATACCGCGGGTGAAAAAGAGTATGAAGTTTGGCTTACGCGTAAAGACTTAGGCGTTCCTATAAATCCTGCGGTTCAAAAAGAGTTTATTGAAGTTCGGGACAGTTTAGGGCTTACTGAATATAAGTTCCCGTGGGAATAAAATAAACCATAGAAAGGCGGTAGATACAATGGATTATCAAAAAGAATCATTAAGACTTCATTATGAATGGAAAGGTAAAATCGAAGTTACCTCACGCGCAAGCGTTAATAACAAAGAGCAGTTATCACTTGCTTATACTCCCGGAGTTGCAGAGCCTTGCCTCGTGATACAAAAGGATGTAAATAAATCTTACGAGCTGACGCGCCGCCACAATCTTGTACTCGTTGTTACTGACGGCACCGCCGTTTTAGGGCTTGGTGATATAGGACCTGAGGCGGGTATGCCCGTTATGGAGGGCAAATGTGTACTTTTTAAAGAATTCGGCGGCGTTGACGCGTTTCCGCTTTGCATACGCTCAAAGGATACAGATGAAATCGTTAATACAATCGCCCTTATTTCCGGCAGCTTTGGCGGCATAAATCTTGAAGATATTGCGGCGCCGCGCTGTTTTGAGATTGAGAGACGGCTAAAAGAAATAGTTGATATTCCTGTTTTCCATGACGACCAGCACGGAACCGCTATCGTTTGTATTGCCGCCGTTATCAACGCGCTTAAAGTTACGGGGAAGAAGCTTTCAGACTGTACGGTAGTTTTCAGCGGCGCCGGCGCCGCGGGTGTTGCAACCGCAAAGCTTATTTCCGATATCGGCGTTGGTGGAATTTTAATTTGCGACAGACACGGAATAATCTGTGACGGCGACAGCCTATCCCCCGCAAAACAGGAAATTGCAAACTTTACGAATAAACAAAAGAAAAAAGGCACCCTTTCGGATGCTTTGGTTGGAGCTGATATTTTTATCGGCCTTTCCGCTCCTCATATAGTCACAGAAGATATGGTTCGCTCGATGGCAAAAGACGCGGTAGTACTTCCTATGGCAAATCCTGTTCCTGAAATAATGCCAAGCCTTGCACTATCTGCGGGTGCTATGGTTGTCGGCACGGGGAGAAGTGACTTCCCTAATCAAATAAACAATGTCCTTGCCTTCCCGGGCGTTTTCAGGGGCGCGCTTGATGTTCGCGCAAGCGATATAAATAATGAAATGAAGCTTGCCGCTGCATACGCAATTGCATCTTTAGTAAGTGAAGATGAGCTAACGAGTGAGTATATACTCCCAAAAGCGTTTGATGAAAGAGTCGGTGTAACAGTTGCAAAAGCAGTCGCAAAAGCCGCTGTTGACAGTAATGTGGCAAGAATATAAAATGAAAAAATCCGAGCTTTCTTTTAGGCTCGGATTTTTTATTAATTCTTATTCTGCTTTCGCTGCCTTTTTAGCCTTAATTTTTTCTGCAATAATAGGCACAAGCTTTGTAACTATAAAGTATGCGGCAAGACCGTAAACTGCGCCGAATACAACTCCGAATACAACATCTGTCGGGTAGTGTACATGTACATAAATTCGTGAAACGGCAATGAGAAAAGCTAAAACAATAGCGGGAATTCCTATTTGTTTTTTACACCCAAGAAGCATCGGTATTGCTGCCGCGAATGAAGATGAGGTATGACCTGACGGGAACGAAAGGCTTGACGGTTTTGATACAAGCTCCGGAAAAATAAACTCAGAAGGCCACCCGTCAAAGTTAAATGGCCTTACACGGTGAAAAATCGGCTTGAAAACACCATCCGTAAATATTAGCGAGAATATAAGGGCTACAGCAACCATTGCGCCTACTTTACGGTACTTTTTAGTAATCAACAGACAAATAGCGCATGCAATCCATATTATTCCGCCGTCCCCAAGCGTCGTTATAACTGTCATAATTACATTAAGTACAGGGTTCCAAAGATAGTTTTCAAATAGCTGAAAAACCTTCCAGTCAAAACTATGTATAATATCCATCTCAATCCTCCTCAAAATTTATACCTATATTTTACACTCCTTGCGGCTTATTGTCAATCGTAAACTAAGGATTTTCAAAACTCAAAAAAATTAAAATAATTTTGCGTATTGAACAATAAAGAAAAAGATGTTAGACTAAATTTAAGGCGATATTAAAAAATTAAAGTATTGGAGAGATATTATAATGAGGCTATCTATGCTCAATAAAACTCCTAAAGGTGATGGATATGTAGCAAACAGAAACATATTCAATTATGCTATAGGACTTACGGGTCAAAACATATCTTATGCTTATGTGTCAGGCTGGTTACGGTATTTCTGCATTAATCTGCTTAATATTGCGCCTAAAAAGGTTGGCGTAATCTTTTCAGCAAGCTATTTATGGGATGCCGCAAACGACCCGATTATCGGCGCATTTATTGATAGGAAAACACACCGACCATACCAAAAGCTTCGCCCGTATTTGTTATATCTGCCTCCTATAATAGGCGCTTTATCCGCTTTAATGTTTCTGAATGTCAATTTTGATGAAAACGGAAAAATTATATACATATTAGTTTTATACTTTATATGGGACTTTTTCTATTCGTTTCAAGATGTAGGACTTTGGGGTATGATTGCCCTTTCAAGCCCCCATTCAGACGAGCGCGCAAGAGTTGCTCAATGGGTTTCAATTGGGGCGGGCGCGGGCGGCGCTGTCGCCGGACTTTTTCAACAATTCCGCTCAATGCTAATAGCCAAAGGTATTTCAGATATAACAATATTTTTAATTTTCGGCATTGTTTTTGGTTTTATGGGAGAAATTCTTTCTATGCGCGCACATAAAATACCGGAGATGATTGAAGGCGGTCAGCCGGAAAAAAGCACCTTAAAGTCCTTGACAATACTAAGGCACAACCCCACCCTGCTTTTAATTTCTGCCGCAAGACTATCTCTTTCCGTCTGCCCAAAAGTTCAAAATGCGTACTTCTTTGAAAACCGTGTAACATTTATGAACGGTCAGCAAGCAGAGTTTCTTTCCGGTCTGCTTTCAGGTATTCCCGGTACGGCGACAATTCTTTTTGCTAATAAAATCGCCGCGAAAATTGGCGGGATGAAGCGCGTTCTCCTTTTATCGCAATTTACCGCAATAACAATGAGGATTATCGCATATTTTGCCGGCTTTAACTCCTTGCCGCAATTTGTGATAATGAATATTCTCTTATCGGTTATGAATATGCCGGGTTTTCTTATGGATATAGCCCACCGCGCACTGACGAGCGACTCAATTGATGAGGTTGAGCTTAAAACGGGCGTTAGAACTGAGGGTGTATCCTTTTCCATGCAAAACTTTGTTTCAAAACTGCAAGGCGGCGTAAGCGCGCTTATTGAGGGTTTAATTCTTACTAAACTCGGCTATGACAGTGTTAAAAAGAATGCAGGTTTACCGCAAAGCGATTATTTTAATAAATTTCAATGGCCTATGTTTATGTTAGGTCCTATTGTCGGAGCCATTTTATATCTCTTCTTTATTGGTTTTGTAAAAGATGATAAAGCCCATAAGGCTAATGTAGAGCAAAAACTCAAAGAGCGCCGCGCGGCACTAAAAGAAAGTGAAAATGTTTCCGTGTAAACGAGTTTTAATTGCTTTTATAAACATTACTTATATATTATACTGACCGCTGATTTATTCGGCGGTTATTTTTTATTAAAAATAGACATATTTTATTAAACTTTGGAAATATTAACATTACAAAGTAATTTAGGAGGATAATATGAAAGACGGAAAAAACAATAAAAAGAACAAGAAAAACAGAAATGCCGAAATGAAAGCCAACAACCAAAACAACCAAAACAAGCAAAATAATGAAGCACAGATGAACAAAGAAGAAAACCAAAAAAAAGCGAACGAAAACAACCGCGGTTTTCAGTAACTAGCATTCATTTTAAGGAGGATTTGTTTGAAAGATAATAAAAACCGGAAAAATCCTAATAAAAATGAAAATATTGATAAAGCGGCAGAAAATGATACATCGGATACACTGCCGCCAAAAGGAGAGTTTGAAAGACAAAAAGAGTCATTTGAAAAAGATGATAGTCCCGAGCTTACAACCGCTGAAATAATTGATTTCTCCCACGGTACAGATTCTTAAAGCGTCTTCCTAAGTCCGCATAAAGGCTTCTTGCAAAAATTTCGAATACAAGAAGCCTTTTTATAAACTTATGTAACCCGAAGGCTATTGCCTTCGGGCCGCTTAATTAGAAGCAGCGGGGCGGACACGGGGGACGGCAAGGATCCTGCTCCTCTTTGCAGAACAAGAGAATTGCTACAATAGCAATAAGAAGAATCCAAAAGTATTTATAATCACATAAAAAATCCACATCTTTCCCTCCCTTCTACATATCATATGAAGAAAAAGAAAAAATGTAATTAAATGAGCGATAAGTAATTATTATTTATATAATCATTCACAATATTTTATCTAAAGACTAATATGAGGCTGTAGCAAAACAAATATTTTGCTACAGCCCCTCAAATTTGTTTTATGAAGCTTTTAATCTTAATCTTAGTTTGTCGCTTATCATTGCTATAAATTCTGAGTTTGTTGGTTTTCCCCTCGTGTTTTGGATTGTATAGCCGAAATACGAGCTTAAAACATCTACATCTCCCCTATCCCATGCCACTTCAATGGCGTGTCTTATAGCACGCTCAACGCGTGAGGAGGTTGTCGTAAAGTTTTTTGCAACAGTAGGGTACAATAGCTTTGTCACGGAATTTAGCATTTCTGTGTCAGATACGGAAAGCATAATGGCTTCTCTTAAATACTGATATCCCTTTATGTGAGCGGGTACGCCGATTTGGTGCATAATGTCTGATACTATTATTTCAAGATTGTCGTTATTAGCAAATACGAGCTGGTTTTCTTTGCAGACGCGCCTCCATCCTGTCATTTGTAAAATCCTTTCCGCAAGCACCTGCGGTTCAAAGGGTTTTATGAAGTAATAGTCTGCGCCGGTTGCTAAAACTTCTTTTTCAAAATTTTGGTTGTCCACGCTTGAAAGAACGAAAATTAAAGGTCCTCCGTAGCTGAATTGCTTTTTGATTTTTTCAATTACTCCGAGTGCGTCAATATGTTGTAAAAACGCGTCCATAATAAGTACATCCGGAGTGAATGTATCTAAAACGGCAAGCACCGCCGCACCATCTTTCTCGCACACCCTAACATCATAACACATTGAACGAAGAACCGAAGCGAGACTTACCGCGCTTTCGCTCTTGTCGTCCGCCAAGAGCACAGAAATTTGTTTTGCCATCTTTTTACCTCCTGTTATTAATTGCACCCTAATATTATCATAAGTGTCATCTTTTGGCAATAGCTTACGGCAAGATTTTTACTTATTTATTTTTTAACGAACTTATGAATAAAAATCTACGGAGCAACAGCTTTCGCCGTCACCCCGCATTTTTAATTTTAAGCTGCCGTTTTCATTTCTCTTTGATAGAGTTTTGTCATTTCTTCATACATTGACTGTGAAAAAATTCCGTATCCACCCTTTGGATTATCAACAAAAACATGTGTTACAACGCCTATTAACATTCCGTCTTGGATTATCGGGCTGCCGCTCATTCCCTGAACAATACCCCCTGTTTTAGCAATCAACGACGCATCCGTCACATTGATTACGAGGTTCTTTTCAGCACTGCCGGCGTCTATTTTTGTTATTTCAATGTCATAAAACTTTGTGCCGTTCTCGTCTACGGTTGATATTATTTGTGCCGCTCCTGTTTTCACTTCTCGTTTCTCTGCTAAAGGATAAGCTATACAGCCGTCAAAGACATCCTTTTCATTATAACCGTAAATACCTTTCGTAGAGTTCTCGATAATAGAGCCTATTACTTCGTTATTAAATACGCCTACTAACTCTCCTATTACGCCTTCAGAGCCTTTATAAGCACCCGTTATATCCGCTCCTACGGCTTCGCCCTCAAGCAGCGGAACAAGCTCGCCTGTATCTACATCATTCACTCCGTGCCCAAGACCGCAAAACATATTAATTTTCTCGTCATAAAAGCTTAAAGTGCCTATTCCCGCAGAGCTGTCACGAACCCAAAGACC
>JAAZGX010000213.1 GCA_012511005.1 Clostridiales bacterium | reverse complement strand
GCCTCAGATTTATATGAATAACCGACGCCTGATTCGTGGCTGTTATCTCTCCATGTCGGGGCATAAAGAATAACCTTTTTATCCTTTGGAATAGATAGCTCTTCTTTTAATTCTTCTGCCTCGTCTGCCGTATAGTTATAGAGATAGTCGTTTCGGGGATAACCCTCCTCAAGTATTGCGCTTTCTTTCCCTAATGCTTTTAAGTTAAAAGCAGAGGTGAACTTTTCCGTTGTAAACGGAGACGGTGACAGAATGTGTGTAAACTTTTTTGCGTCTATTAAATATTTCTCTCTAAATTCCTTTACGGAGTTTAATAAATTATCACAATAATCAATATCAAATCCAAGTTTTTTAAGAGGCGTTCCGTGCCAGCATTGAATATACCTTTGCTTTTTATTAGGCAAATAGTAGTCTATTCTGAAATTTGTTATCCACACACTACTTTTCTTCAAAGCTTTTTCATAGCCTCTGCTTTTAGTTTTTACAACCCTTGTGCGCGGATACTTTTCAAGAAAAGAATATTTTTTTGGATTATCCATACCCCAGATAAACTGATATTGTGAAAAGAACTCATCATTTAACATAGCTAAATAAATCCACTTTGGGCTATCGCAAAAGGACTTTCCGTTAAACGCACCGAAAAAGATTGTTTTACTGTCCGTTTTAATAAAAGAGGTATTAAAGAAATACATGACTCTCAAAAGAATTGTATAAGAAAGTCTTGAAAGCTTTCTTATAACTTGATTTCTTTTAATAATGGCATAAAAATATTTTCTCATATTTTTCACTCAAAAAGCAGTGCTTTTACTATCCTTTCACAGCATTTACCGTCGCCCGTTTCAACATACTTGTTCTTAAATTTCTCAGCTTCATTTATGGGATATTTGCCGCTTTCAATTATAGAATAAAGCTCCCCGAAATCCTTTGATGATATTTTAGGGTACTCTATTAGTGGGTTTATATTTAATCCGCGGCTTTTCTCGTAATCCTCTATATCATAAACATAAAAAAGAAGCCCCTTTTCTGCCGCTGCCGCTTCAAAGCTTACAGCAGAATAGTCCGTTATAACATAATCACTTACTGAAAACAAATCAAACACACTGTCAATAGCGAAAACCACATTTTCAAAATTTTCATACAACTTGTCCTTTGAAAGAATATGAGACTTTATAATTAAGTTGTATTTAGTAAAGTCAATTGTGTTAATAATAACTTCAAAATCTATACTTTCATTCTCCCTAAATGTTGGGGCATAAAGGATATTTATTTTATTTCGCAACTGTGGATACTTTTTGTAAAGCGTTTCTTTTGCGCGCTCTTTCTCTTCGCCGCCCTCAGTTATATAGTCAAGCCTTGGCATTCCTATAACGAGTATCTTTTCTGCTGCTGATTGAAAAGCCTCTGCATAAAGCTCTTTTGTGGCTCTGCTCGCACATGTTATAAACGAATAATTCTTATGCATAGAAAGTAAAGAGGCAAAAGACGAGCTGCGGCCTCCCTCACTGTCAAGACTTTGATAGCCGAACTTTTTAACAGCGCCTAAAGCATGCCATATTTGCGCTATTTTAAGCTCTTTTCTGTGATGCAATATGCTTACGGGTATGTTATATGTGTCAACAACACACGCTTTTGAGGTTGAAAGTACATTCATGCATTTTACAGTATTTATAAGAAGCTTTATAGCACTTGCGTGTTTCGTGTCTAAAAGCTCACACACATATTTAACCTTTATATCTTTACTTATACGGTAAAGCTCTTTTTCAAGCAGCAAAAAATCAAGCGGTATGCTGCTGCTTTGGCGTGACATCATACACACTCT
>JAAZGX010000212.1 GCA_012511005.1 Clostridiales bacterium | reverse complement strand
GTTTAAGGTTGTAAAGTCTGTAATATAAAAGCAAACGGGCTTATTTACCTTTGATATAATTGCAATATCACGAGTAATGCCCTCCTCAATTCCCAAGGCGCATTCAAGCCGAGGAATAATTCCACGCATACATTTTAGGTCAATATGTAAATTATGTTCACAATCACAAACGATTGCGCGCCCCTCAAGGAGAACACCTTTTTCTAAAGCTTCGCGCAGACGCTCCTCATTCTCCAAATAGTACTCGTTGCTTTCAGTGTTTATAAGCTTTCCTTCCGGATAATACTTAGTCACATAATCACCTATCTTTTGTTTTTTAGCTTAACTATTTAAATCTATGTATAAATGTGTTATAATATATCAAATTTATTATTGGATATTAAAGATGAGTGGATAGTTTTGCAAGTTTTAATGGGAGATACGCTTGAAATGAAAAAGCCGCACCCGTGCGGAAGCCATTTCTTTACCGTGCTTCGCTCCGGTATGGATTTTCGTTTGGTATGCCAAGGCTGTAACAGAGAGTTTATGATTTCGCGCCGGAAAGCAGAAAAAAATATAAAAAGAATAACCAGAGGTAACACAGATGCTCCACAAGCTTGAAAATGTTGAAAAGAGATACGAGGATGTAAATAGTTTGCTATGTCTGCCGGAGACCGTATCAGACCAAGATAAGTATAGGTCGCTTATGCGTGAGCTAAAGCAGCTTACGCCCGTTGTTGAGGCTTTTAGAGAATATAAAGATGCGGTTAATGAAAAAGAAGGCGCGCTTGAAATGCTACATGAGCCTAATGACGCTGAAATGCGTGAGTTTTTAGAGGATGAGTTAAAAGCGGCAGGTGAGCATATTGTAAGATGTGAAGAAAATCTTAAAATTTTGCTCCTTCCAAAAGACGAAAATGATGATAAAAATGTAATTGTAGAAATTCGTGCCGGTGCAGGCGGCGACGAGGCGTCGCTATTTGCAGGCGTTTTATTCCGTATGTATTCAATGTATGCTGAAATTAAGGGATTTAAACCAGAAGTTCTTTACTCAAATGAAACGGAACTCGGCGGAATTAAAGAAATAAGCTTTATTATAGAGGGTGACGGCGCATATTCACGATTTAAGTTTGAAAGCGGCGTACACAGAGTTCAAAGAGTGCCTGAAACAGAGTCCCAAGGGCGTATTCACACTTCTACTGTAACGGTAGCAGTTCTCCCTGAGGCAGAAGAGGTTGACATTGAAATAAATCCAACAGACTTGCAAATAGATACATTTCGGGCGAGCGGCGCGGGCGGTCAGCATGTAAATAAAACAGAATCGGCAATTCGCATAACGCATATTCCAACAGGTGTTACCGTTGAATGTCAGGACGAGAGAAGTCAGCATAAAAACAAGGACAGAGCCATGAAAATACTGCGCTCAAGACTTCTTGAAGCAAAGGTGCAAGAGCAAAATAATTCGATAGCCTCTGAGCGTAAATCACAAGTCGGAACAGGGGACAGGAGCGAGCGCATTAGGACATATAATTACCCCCAAAGCAGAGTTACGGACCATAGAATAGGGCTTACTCTTTATAAACTTGAAGCTTTCTTAAACGGGGATTTAGATGAGGTTATTGACGCTTTAATTACCGCTGATACAGCGGAAAAGCTCAAATCCTCCGGTGAAAATTGATGATTGAAACAAAAATACTGAAAATAAACCACAATGATGCCGAAAAATTAAAAGAAGCCGCCGACATTATAAAGAACGGCGGCGTTGTAGCTATTCCGACGGAAACGGTTTACGGGCTTGCCGCAAGCGTATATGATGAAAATGCCGTAAAAAAGATTTTTAAGGCAAAGGGCAGACCGCAGGACAACCCTCTTATAGTCCATATAGGGGAGCCGTCACAGCTTTATGAAATAGCGGTAAATGTTCCGGCAAGCGCCGAAAAGCTTGTGCAGCAGTTTATGCCGGGACCTCTTACGATTATTTTACCAAAGAGCGAAAGAATACCGGATATAGTAACGGCAGGCTTAAAGAATGTTGCCGTTCGTATGCCGCTGCACAAAACGGCGCGGGAATTTATAAAATATTGCGGCGTGCCTTTGGCGGCACCATCCGCTAACATTTCCGGCAGTCCAAGCCCCACATCGGCACAGCATGTTTATGATGACCTAAACGGCAAAATCCCTTTGATAATAGACGGAGGCGAGTGTACTGTAGGCGTGGAGTCAACAGTTATTTCGCTCGTAGGCGGTATCCCGGAGCTTTTAAGACCGGGCGCTATTACAGTGGAGCAATTAGAGGAAGCTTTAGGCGAAATAAGCGTTAATCCCGCTATTTTAGAGGAAGCGAATTCAAACGAAAGGGTAAACAGTCCCGGTCTTTTGCATAAGCACTATTCACCAAAAACAAAAGTGATAGCCGTAAAAGGCAGCGCGGAAGATTTTGTAAGATATGTTAATGCCCGAAAGGATAAAAGCGTTTGTGCGTTAGTGTTTGAGGAGGATAAGGATTTACTCGAAGTACCTTTTATTACATACGGCAAAAAAGATGACTATCACTCACAGGAGCGCGCCTTATTTAAGTCGTTAAGACAAATAGACTATCTTAAAAAAGACATATGTTATGCACAGCTTCCAAACGATGAAAAAGAGGGGCTTGCCGTATTAAACAGGCTTTTAAGAGCGGCACAATTTTCAATTATAAACGCAAATAACAGTTTTATTATAGTCGGTCTTACAGGAAAAACGGGCGGAGGGAAATCAACCGTAAGCCGTATTTTAGAGGAAAAGGGCGCTGCTATAATAGACTGTGACAAAGTTGCGCGTGAGGTTTTAAGTGAAGACAACAATCTATTGGGGGAGCTTTCAAAGGAATTTGGAAATAGTATAATTAAAGACGGTGTTCTTGATAGGAAAGCCCTTGCCTCTTTAGCGTTTAAGGATAAAGAAAGTACAGAAAGGCTCAACTTAATAACACATCCGCATATAACAAAATCGGTATATAGCAAGCTTTCAGAGCTGAAAAATAAAGGCGCTCGTGTTGCAGTTATTGATGCGGCGGCTTTAATTGAGAGTAAAATTTCTGAAATATGTGATATAATAGTCGTAACCCATGCGCCGTATGAAGAAAGGTTAAAAAGAATACGCGAGCGCGACGGATTGACTGAAAAAGAAGCGCTTTTAAGAATTTGCGCCCAAAAGGATGATGATTTTTATATATCAAAAGCAGATTATTTGATAAATAATTTTTATCCAAACAGCATAGAAGAACAGCTAAAACCATTGCTTAAAAGGCTCGGTTTATAAGAAAGGAGTTCATATGGAAAAGAAAAGTGAAGCGGAAGTGCTTTTAGAGCAGCTTGCCCATACGAGAAAAAATGCGGTGCTTACTGAACCTTACGAAACGGTGACACAGGCAGATGAATTTTGTGAGGACTATAAAAGCTTTTTAGATGCGGCAAAAACTGAAAGAGAAGCCGTAAAAGCCGCTTTAGATATAGCGGAAAAGAACGGATTTAAAAAGTTTGTTCCGAATTACAAATATAAAAAAGGCGACAAGGTTTATGTAAATAACAGGGGTAAGGCAATAATGCTTGCCGTTATAGGCGAAAAGCCAATAGGTGAGGGAGTGCGAATAGCCGCCGCTCATATAGATTCACCGCGGCTCGACTTAAAACCAAATCCGCTATACGAGGCGGACGAGCTTGCTCTTTTTAAAACGCACTATTACGGCGGAGTTAAGAAGTATCAATGGACGGCAATACCGCTTGCTTTACACGGTGTAATCGTTAAAAAGGATTTGACGGTTGTTGATGTAAATATAGGAGAAGATGAAAAAGAACCAAAATTCGTTATAACAGACCTTTTGCCTCACCTTGCGGCAGAGCAGTCTAAACGCACATTAAACGAGGGGATAAAGGGCGAGGAATTAAATGTTCTCGTTGGCAGCAGACCATTTAAGAGCGATGAGGGTAGCGAGCTTGTAAAGCTTAATATACTAAAAATATTGAATGAGAAATATGATATAACTGAAACGGATTTTTTAAGCGCAGAGCTTGAAATGGTTCCGGCATTTAACGCCTCTGATATCGGCTTTGATAGCAGTATGATAGGCTCATACGGTCATGACGATAGAGTGTGCGCTTACCCTCTGCTTATGGCTGCTATTGATGCTAAAAGCCCACAGTATACGATTATTTCCGTTCTTGCTGACAAGGAGGAAACAGGCTCCGACGGCAATACGGGGCTTGCGTCAAAGTACTTTGAAAATTTTGTAAGCGACCTTGGAAAACCGTACGGCGTTTTCGGGTATGAAATATTAAGACATTCAAAGTGCCTTTCGGCAGATGTAAACGCCGCTTTTGACCCGACTTTTCCCGATGTTGCGGATAAAATGAATTTTGCTTTCCTCAACAAAGGAGTTGTAGTCACGAAATACACGGG
>JAAZGX010000211.1 GCA_012511005.1 Clostridiales bacterium | reverse complement strand
TCGGCACTTTCAAATGTTAAAATCAGGGGGCATTCCTCTTTTGCCCATTCGAGTCTTTCGGGGTCAATATCTGCCACCGCCGTAACTGTTATTTCCGGCAATTCATCCTCAAGATAAAACCTTAAATGGCTTGAGCCCATATTCCCCATACCTATAATTCCAAGGCGAACTTTATTTGTTTGTGACATTTTTATTCCCCTTTTCGTTCTTTATAGACTTTTCATAAGCTCCGGCAACTTTTTAAGCGTAGCCGGCAGGTTTTTAATGAATACTCCCGTTGCTTTTACAAGGCTTTTGCCGTTTAGTATATCAATAAGCGCCTGTGCCATAGGCCAAGAGAAAACGCCAAGGCTCATCGTTACGAAACAGCGAATGGGTATTTGTACGGCAGAGGCTTTCATCATTTCCTCGTTAACGCCACCGCCGCCTATTCTTTTTATTATGGTTGATATGAGCTTGTTAATTTTCTCTCCGCGCTTTGTTGCTGCCGCCATTTCAAGTGTGCAATTTATGTCTATGGGAAGTGACGGGTCCCTCTCTGACAAAGGCAATTCTCTACCGAGCAAAGCTGTAAATTGCCTATCAGGCAAATTGGTTATTATTCCGCTATAATAGGCAGGTGCCGTTTCACTGTAATCCGGTATATCCGCCGTTACTGTTGAGTTAATTTTCACGCTTGCAGAAAGCAGAATATCTCGTGAGCTTGCACCCACTAATACAGTATACTCACCCGTTTCCACATGCCAATCGTGTATATTTACATTATAATATGCAAATGCCCTCTTGGATAATGTAACAGAGACTTCTTTTTCTTCTCCCGCTTTAAGGAATACCTTTTTAAAGGCTTTTAGCTCCTTTTCGGGTCTAAATATTGTACTACTCGGTGAACCGACATATACTTGAGCTACCTCTGCTCCGTCAACATTTCCCGTATTTTTGATTGTAAACTTTACTGTCAATGTGTCCGTATCGTCCATCTCGGTTTTATCAAGAACGATATCGCTATACTCAAAAGTAGTGTATGAAAGACCGTATCCAAACGGAAAAAGCACGGATTTTAACGCCTTGTCATAATATCTATAACCCACATAAATACTTTCCCTATATTCCACAGTAAGCTGATTGCCGGGAAAATACTCATATGACGGATTATCCTCAAGCTTTAGCGGATATGTTTCAGTAAGCTTGCCGGAAGGGTTGACTTTACCCGACAGTACATCGGCTATCGCGCCGCCGCCCGCTTGACCGCCTAAAAATCCGTGAACAACACCTCTAACATCTTCAAGCCACGGCATAGTAACAGCAGCGCCGCCCGAAAGTACAACTACAGTATTTTTATTTGCCTGTGCAACAGCTTTTACGAGGGCATTGTGAGCGGGAGGCAGATTAATGTGCTTTCTGTCAAATCCCTCTGACTCATAAACCTCTGTAAGTCCGATAAATACAACGGCGACATCCGCAGTATTCGCAAGCCTTACCGCCCCGTCAATCATATCTTGATTTGGAATATCAACTGCTTTATCGTATCCTTGTGCAAAACAGCAGGTAAACCCAAGATTTGAAAGCTCGTCTAACGCATTGTCAAGTTTTGTTGGATTAATTAAAGAGCTACCCGCACCCTGATAGCGCGGCTCTTTCGCCATATGCCCTATTACCGCTACTGTTTGATTGTTTGAAAGAGGAAGAATTTCGTCCTTATTTTTCAGCAGCACAACAGAATTTGCAGCTATCTTTCTTGCAAGAGCGTGGTGTTTATCTATATCAAAGCTATGCTCTTTAAAGCTTTCTTTAGACTTTAAGATAAGGTCCACAACCTCGTCTACACGCTCGTTTAATACTTCCTCTCTAAGGCTTTTGTTTTTCACCGCTTCAACAATTTTTGCGGGGTTAAGTCCGCCTGATGACGGCATCTCAAGATTTTGCCCTGCTTTAAGACCAAGAACAATATCATTCTCTGCACCCCAGTCCGTTACGACTACACCGTAATAACCCCATTCTTTACGGAGAACATCTGAAAGAAGCCACTCATTTTCAGAGCAGTAAGTACCGTTTAATCGGTTATAAGCATTCATTACAGTCCACGGTTTACCGTCTTTTACGCATCTTTCAAAACCCGTTAGATAAATTTCCCTTAAAGCGCGCTCGTCAACGATTGAATCAATCGTCATACGCCTGTTTTCCTGATTATTTGCGGCAAAGTGTTTAAGAGATGTTCCAACGCCTTTACTTTGCACACCGTTTATGAAATTCACGCCCATTTCTCCCGTAAGAAATGGGTCCTCTGAAAAGTATTCAAAGTTTCTTCCGCAAAGCGGCGACCGTTTAATATTTATGCCGGGACCTAAAAGAACAGATACCTTTTCTTTAAGGCATTCTTCGCCCAAAGCCTCGCCCATTTCATAAATCATATCCGTGTCCCAAGAGCAAGATGTTGTAGCGGCGGCGGGGAAACAAGTAGCAGGAAAACTGCCGTCTAATACGCCTTTTACGCTTTTGTCTTCTCTTTCCTTGTTTTGCTTTCTCAGTCCGTGAGGACCATCCGTAACCATTATTTCAGGCAAACCTACATTTTCAGCGGAATAAAGATGCCAAAAGTCCTTGCCGGAGCAAAAAGCCGCTTTTTGCTCAAGTGACAACTTATCAATAATGTCCTTGTGTTTCATATTATCGTTCCTTTCGCGTATTAAATACTTATTTTTTAGTGTTTATTTTCAATATAACTACGGTTATCACTGCCCAAAAAAGCTGATAAAATATCATCTTAAACGGACCTGCCTGCATAAGTCCGGATGTTAAAGAAAGCACTGCTGTAAATGCAATACCAATAGCCGCCCCGACAGAATGCATAATCATTGTAATATTCTTAAATTTACTAAGCGAAAAAATAGCTGACAACGCTTTTAGCATGGAATATGTGGTACCGTCATGCAAAACATGAGTTTGCGAGCTTTTTTTAACTTCCCTTTTACATTCGTCAAACATTTCTCCCGCCACAGCGCTCAATACCTTTGTCCCGCTTTGCGGCAGCCTTAACGATGAGCATATAAACTCCTCTGTTATATTGGCGTCAGTCGTTTTAATAAGCAAAGTAATTCCATTTTTCTCTATATCCTTAATAAGCGGAGAAAGTATAGAATCCGCCTCATAGCTCACAATGAACATCGCTGCTATTTTACCCTCAATAGCAAGGTATAAAGGACATCTGCCGTCGTGCAGATATTTTCTTTCAAAATCCTTTTTCGGCGCTTCTACATTGTGATTTATGAGTAAATTCCTGTTGCCGACTAAAACCCGCCTGTTGTGTATCCATGCAGAAAGTCCGAGCCTATCCTCATAAGATATCGTTTCAACGGGCGGCAAAAGCTCTCTCCTGCCAAGAATTACACTGTCAAACACACCGCTAAGCGGCGCTTTTGCTTCAATTAACATAGCGGCGGTGAAAAGAATAGCCTCGTCAATCCTCATTGAGTGGAATGTTTTTATGCCATAAATATTGCACTGAGAAACATCAAAAATCTCCGATGAATCAAGTGCTATTGCATTCGTACCAAGAAAGTGGTCTGCCGCCTCATAGCCTGAAATCATCGCGCCGTCATCTAATAGTTTTCCGGAAATTTCTGATAAAATCATATTATCCGAAAAATATGCCGACGAGGGTATGCCTATACATAAAACGGCTGTAAATGTACCAATAGCCGCTTGATAATCACGGCTTAATACGGCGGCTATTACACCCGATATTGCCGATAATGCTAACACCACGGGAAAAAGCTTTGTTGACAGCTCATCTGAGATAAAGCGTTTCGAGGAAAGCTCCATAAACTTTTCCGGAAAAAGTGTTTTAAATGATGCCTTAATGTCAGGTTCGCCGAGTAAAAGCCCTCTGCCAATTTCAAAAGCTTCGTCCTCTTTACAAATACTCTCCACCGAATACAAAGGATTTATTTCGGTAATAAACTCAAAGTTAAAAAGTGTTCGCCTATATTTTAATACCTCTCCCGCTTCATAAAAAACAAGTGCGCCTATACCGACAATTAAATAAATCGGAATAGAGCTAAGCACAACACCGTCTGCTATAAAAAAGAGTAAAAGCTGAATTACTACTGCAACTACTGCTAATGCAGCAGAGGCAGCGGCGCCGAATTTCAGGTGAACAATTTGTGAAAAACCTTTTTTCAGTGTTTTCGTTCCCGCTGCTATACCAATAGCAGTTACAAGGGCAGATAAAATAAGAAACACCTTTTCACTCCCGCCGAACAGCTTGAATGATACACTGTCCCCTAAAACCGGGAAAAAGGATAAAGCCGCAAGAAGTAAAAACGAAAACACTTCTAAAATAAGTGATATTTTCGCTGATTTATATCTCTTTTTAAGTGAATATGCAAACCTGATTTTATCATCTGCAAACCTAAATTCGTCATTGTCATATGAAAAGACTTCTTTTCGCGTCTTCTTTTCAAAAGATTGATTTGAGTATATGTTGCCCGTGTCACTATCACTGTTATTGACGCCGTCTTTTTCAACATCGGGCAGAACACCTCTGTTTACCGTAAACTCTTTTGCTTTCTCTTTCCGTCTTTCGTAAAGCTCCTGCTCTACTTTTGCCTCGTCCGTTTTTATTACAGGCTCCCCTGTATCGTCAAATCCGTCAATCTTTATCTGATTAAGCGTATCCGCTATTTTTTTCTCGCTTATTTCCCTTTCCTTTTCATCCGCGTCAAGTATTCCTCTTACCGTTGTTTTTTGCTCTTTTGCGTCTTCCAACAAAACTTCCTCAGGGGAAACTAAAATTGGCAGCGGCGAAAGGTCCTGCGTATGCTTGAATTGAGATTTCCTCGTAATTACGCCGTGTTTTTCAATCGGTTTTTCAGGATTAATTCCGAATTCGCCTGAAAAATCCTCAGTCTTTTCAAGATTTCTTACAGGTCTGTTTATAAAACGCTCCCTATACTTATCAGCGGGCAGTCCGCCTGTTTGCGGCGTTATATCACCCGTCGGCGAATGCTCAATCTTCGTTGTTTTTATATTATGCCCCGTACTGCCATTCTGAGCGAAACGAGGATTATAAACAGCTTCTTGTCTGCTTTTTATTATCTTCGTCTTTTCCTCTGACGGCATATCGCTTTTAGGCAGGCGTGTGCTTACGCTGTCACTTAAAAGCGCATCTATTTCCTCTAAAGACCATATTTTCGTATAATCGTCTTTATTATCCTTTGACAAGCAGCCGTACACCCTTTCTTTTTAAGCAGGCAAAACTCCCGCCCAAAATAAAATGATAATGAAACCCTCATATCTAATTGAAAATATAGCAATAAGGTAATACCTTAATTTTCAATTTTCCATTTATATCTCGGTATTTCTTTGCCTTACAGCTTCATAAATTAAAATTCCAGCCGCGACAGACGCGTTTAGTGAATTTATATGCCCCGACATTGGAATTCTTACAATAAAATCGCAATTCTCCTTAACGAGCCTGCTGACGCCCTGTCCCTCCGAGCCGATAACAAGAACAATTGCACCCTTGAAATCCGTTTCCGTATATAATTCGCCGTCCATATCCGCACAGTATGCAAAAAGCCCTTTTTCCTTTAACGATTTGAGCGTTACCGTTATATTTTTAACTCTTGCTACGGGCATATATTCAACGGAGCCTGCAGACGCTTTGCCAACGACGAAAGAAAGCGGCGCCGAATGCCTTTCCGGAACGATTATACCATGCGCGCCCGCGGCATATGCCGTTCTTATTATGGCGCCAAGGTTGTGCGGGTCTTCAATTTTGTCGCAAATCACAATAAACGGCGGTTCATTCTTTTGCTCTGCCGCTAAAAGAATATCCTCAACAGAGCTGTATTGTTTTATAGCTGCGAAAGCCGCTATTCCCTGATGAACGCCGTTTGCACAGATAAAATCAAGCTTTTTAGAGTCCACATCTTTAACGACTATGCCGCTTTCTTTGGCTTTCGCTATTATGTGCGGCACACTGCCGGAATACGCTCCCCTTGCAACTAAAAGCGTGTCAATAGCTCTGCCGCTTTTTATTGCCTCTGCTACCGCGTTTCTGCCGAATATGATATCTCTGTCATTATCTTCCCTTTTATTGCTCATAAACTACTTCTTTTCTATTTTAGTAAGCCCGCCCATATAAGGTCTTAGGGCTTCCGGTATATTTACGCTGCCGTCTTCATTTAGATTGTTTTCTAAAAATGCTATTAACATTCTTGGCGGCGCTACAACTGTGTTATTTAGCGTGTGGGCAAAATATCTTCCCTCTTTACCGTCTACACGGATTTTAAGGCGCCTTGCTTGAGCGTCTCCTAAATTAGAGCAGCTTCCAACTTCAAAATACTTTTGCTGCCTCGGCGACCATGCCTCAACATCAACAGACTTTACTTTAAGGTCTGCAAGGTCACCTGAGCAGCACTCAAGCGTTCTCACGGGAATGTCAAGCGTCAAGAAGAAGTCAACGGTATTCTGCCAAAGCTTATCGAACCACATTTTACTGTCATCCGGATTGCAAACTACTATCATTTCCTGCTTTTCAAATTGGTGAATTCGGTAAACGCCTCTTTCCTCAATTCCGTGCGCTCCCTTTTCCTTGCGAAAACAAGGCGAATAACTCGTAAGGGTATATGGCAAGCTCTCCTCGGGGAGGATTTGGTCAATGAACTTTCCTATCATAGAATGTTCACTCGTGCCGATAAGATAAAGGTCCTCACCCTCAATCTTGTACATCATAGCGTCCATTTCAGCGAAACTCATAACGCCTGTAACAACATTACTCCTTATCATATAAGGCGGTATGCAGTAGGTAAAACCTCTGCCTATCATAAAATCTCTTGCATATGAAATAACGGCGGAATGCACCCTTGCAATATCGCCTAAAAGATAATAAAATCCGTTGCCCGCTACTCTCCTTGCCGATTCAAGGTCAATTCCTGAAAGCGACTCCATAATATCTGTATGATACGGTATCTCAAAGTCCGGAACAAAAGGCTCTAAAAAGCGCTCAACCTCAACATTTTCACTGTCATCTTTACCGAGTGGCACAGTAGTGTCAATAATATTCGGAATTTGCATCATTATATCTAAAACCTTTTGGGATAGCTCCATTTCTTTAGCTTCAAGCTCTATAAGGCGGTTTGAATACTGTGCAGCCGTTTCTTTTACTTTCTTTGCTTCGTCTTTTTTCCCTTGCGCCATAAGTCCGCCTATTTGCTTAGATATTTTATTCCGCTCGCTTCTAAGGTCGTCCGCCTCACCTTTTGCGGCTCTGCTTTCTTTATCAAGAGCTATCACATCGTCAACAAGGTGAAGCTTATTTTCTTGAAACTTATTACGCATATTTTGTTTTACAATTTCGGGGTTTTCTCTTAGAAATTTTATGTCAATCATTTATATTCTCCTGTTTTTAGTTATTATCATTTTCAAAAATTTTTATTAAGCGATTTAAGTCATCATCATCAAAAAACTCTATTTGAAGCGTTCCCTTTTTCGCCGATTTCGTGAGCTTTACACTTCTGCCTAAAGTTTCTGACAGCGCAAGCTCCACTTCGTCATAATAAGGGTTTCTTTTTCTTGCTCTAATAGCGGCAGGTGACTTTTCAATATCTCTTACGAGCCTTTCTGTTTCTCTTACCGATACGCTGTTTGCTATTATAAACCGCGCTGTTTCAATAAGCCGTTTTTCGTCTGTTATTGAAAGAAGTGCTTTTGCGTGCCCTGTTGTAAGCTTGCCGCTTTCAAGCATTCCTAAAGCTTCGTCGGGTAGTGATAAAAGCCTCATAGAATTTGCAACGGCAGAGCGTGACTTTCCTATTAGTTTTGCCGCCTCTTCTTGTGTATATGAATATTCCTCTGTAAGGCTTTTATACCCTCTTGCTTCCTCAACAGGATTTAAATCCTCTCTTTGCAAATTTTCTACAAGTGCATATTGTGCCGATTTTTCATCGTCCAATTCGCGTATGATAACAGGAACTTCCGAAAGCTTTGCAAGCCTTGCGGCGCGCCAACGCCGCTCTCCCGCCACTATCTGGTAACCGCCGTTGGGAATAGGTCTTACTAAAAGCGGTTGAATTATCCCATGTTGTTTTATACTTTCGCTTAATTCAAATAAAGCGTTATCGTCAAAGCTTTTACGCGGTTGCGCTCTATTAGGCTCAATCTCGTTAATGCCAATATTTACAGCGCCTGCACCGCCTGTGAGCTGCTCTACGGCATTATCTAAAAAAATGCTGTCGTAACCCTTACCAAGTCCGCCCCTTTTCTTAGCCGCCATATGTATCCCGTTCCTTTCGATTTGCAAAGACCGCGTCATTATCCTTTTTTGTAATCTCTTTTGCAAGCTCTATATATGCCGCGGCGCCTTTTGAGCCTCTGTCATAATAAATAACGGGCTGCCCAAAGCTTGGCGCTTCTGAAAGCCTGACATTTCGAGGGATTGCAACCGAATAAATCTTGTTCGGAAAAAACTTTTTCACTTCCGTTACAACTTGCTGTGTAAGGTTTAACCTGCCGTCATACATCGTAAGAAGAACGCCCTCTAAATCTATAAGCGGGTTATAAAGCCGCTTGATTTTCCGCACGGTCGCCATAAGCTGCGAAAGCCCCTCAAGCGCGTAAAACTCGCATTGAATTGGCACTATAAAGCTGCCTGATGCCGTAAGAGCGTTAAGCGTAATAAGCCCTAAAGACGGCGGACAATCAAAAAACACATAATCATAATTTTCTGATATTTCTGCAATAGCATTTTTTAATAGCGACTCCCTGTTTTTCATATCCGCCATATCAAGCTCTGCTCCGGCAAGGTTTATGTTAGACGGGATAATATCAACATTAAGAAAATCCGTCTTTATAACAACGCTATTTGCAGGCGTCGAATTAATAAGCATATCGTAAGAAGTGAGCTGTATATCCCTTTTTGATATGCCGTAACCGCTCGTCGAATTGCCTTGCGGGTCAACATCCGCAAGCAATACGCGGTTGCCAAGCGCGCCGACGGCGGCAGATAAATTTACAGCCGTTGTAGTTTTACCTACCCCACCCTTTTGATTTACAATGGATATGATTTTTGCCATAAATGGTTTAACCCTTTCACAAAAGCCGAAAACACACCTTATATTAAAAAATGCAAGACTTTCCTATTATTATACAGTTAAGTATAACATACTAATTAAAAAAATTAAATACCTAAAAGATAAGAATTATGAAATTAAGCAATAAAAACAGCGCCTTTCCTGCTGCAAGAGCAAAAAGACGCTTCGTTTGGAGCTGATGTCGGGATTCGAACCCGGGACCTCATCCTTACCAAGGATGTGCTCTACCTACTGAGCTACATCAGCATTCACGCACCTTGTAATTATACATATAGGCGGGATGACTGTCAAGCGTTTTTGGAACTTTCGGCAGGAGAGGGCGAAAATGACAGAGCCTCATAAAAAAGCTTTTCTGCATGCTTAATTAAAGCCTTGTTAGAGGTGTGAAGTGTTGCGAGAGTGCAGCCTTCTTTCACATAATCACTAACCTTAATTTTAAAAAGTATCCCCGCAAACATATCAATATTATCTTCCTTTTTCGTTCTTCCTGCGCCAAGCATACACGACGCCAAGCCTATTTTTTCCGCATTTATCTGCTCTATATATCCCTCTTTCTCACTTTTTACCTCATAAATATAAGGCGCTTTAATAAATAAATCAGTGTTTTCAAGCATTTCTTCATTGCCTCCTTGCGCTGCCACCCATTTTTTCATCTGTGAAAACGCTCTGCCGCTGTCAATTTCCTCATTTGCCCTTTGTACGGCATATTCCTCATCCCACCCCAAAGAAAGCATTAGCATATTAGACGCTAAGTCTACGCATAAATCTCTTATTTCACCGCGCATTTCCCCTTTTAGCACCTGTACAGCCTCTATAACTTCAAGGGAATTCCCCACAGCATAGCCTAAAGGAGCGTCAGCATTCGTTATAAGCGTAGACACATTTCTATTAAACGCTTCGCCTATGCTTATCATTTCCTTTGCTAATTTCTCTGCCTGTGTTTTTGTTTTCATAAACGCACCGGCGCCGTATTTCACATCAAGAACTATGTTTTTAGCGCCGCCTGCGAGCTTCTTACTCATAATGCTTGACGCTATTAGCGAAATGCTGTCTACTGTGGCAGTAGCGTCCCTTAAAGCATATATCATTTTATCGGCAGGGACGAGGTTTCCTGTCTGCCCTATAACGGCAATACCTATTCTTTTAATTTGTGAAAGAAATTCTTCATGTGATAAGTCTGTGCAAAACCCGTCAATAGATTCAAGTTTGTCAATAGTCCCGCCTGTGTGCCCTAATCCTCTGCCCGACATTTTAGCCACAATACAGCCAAGTGATGATACTATTGGAGCTACAATCAAGGTAGTTTTATCTCCCACTCCGCCCGTTGAGTGCTTATCGGCGGAAAGTGCGCCAAAGCTTGATAAATCAACTGTATCACCGGACAAAAGCATAGCATTTGTAAGGAAAGCCGTTTCCGCGCTGCTCATACCTTTAAGGCAAACAGCCATTAAAAAAGCTGACATTTGATAGTCCGGCACTTCACCTTTAACATAACCGTTTACAATAAAACTTATCTGTTGTTCTGTCAGTTCAATACCTCGTTTTTTTAGTTCAATTATATGTGTCGCCCTCATTTTACAGCCTCCGTTCACAACGAATTTTTTTCTTTCTTTTATGTTTAACATAATCATATTATAAATTAGTCAGATATGACAGTCAAATACAAAAAAATATGTTTGACTTTTAATATTTTAACGGTTATAATACATACAGTTAAAAAATTAGGAGGTATGTTTCAGATGAAAAAAGTTCTCAAAATCATCGCTTTTATCACTGCGATAGCGGGTGCAGCCGCAGCAGTTTATGTTATTCTTCAAAAAATAAAAGCCAGAGATGCCCATACAGGATATGATGAGGAAAACTATGTTTCCTGCTCCTGCCTTGATGATGAATTTACTGCTGAAACCGTAGCATAAATTAATAATCTATTTTAGAAATCCGTTTCGGAATTTTTCGAGACGGATTTTTATTTTCAAAAACACTTGACAACTCTGTATAAAAATTGTATATTTATGTGCAAATATGAATAAATAACCGCTATTAGCGTAAAAAGATGAGGTTTTATGAAAAAGGTATTCATTGACGGCAAAGCAGGAACAACGGGACTTAGCATATACGAAAGGCTCGAAAAAAGAACAGATATTGAAATAATAACATTGTCCGATGACTTGAGGAAAGACGAAAACAGAAGAAAAGAGGCTATGAATTCAAGCGACTTGACTTTTTTGTGCTTACCCGACGAAGCGGCAAGGCAAGCTGTTTTAACGGCAGAAAATCCGAACACGGTAATTATTGACGCGTCAACGGCTCACCGCACATGTAACGGTTGGGAATACGGTCTGCCCGAGGTGTTTGACGGTGGCTTTGAAAGCATAAAAAAAGCAAAGCGAATTGCCGTCCCCGGCTGCCACGCAAGCGGGTTTACTGTATTGGTTAAACCGCTAAGGGACGGCGGAATAATTAAAGAGGATGTCCGTCTTACATGCGTTTCGCTGACGGGATACAGCGGCGGCGGCAACGCGATGATTTCAGAATATGAGGGCGAGAATAAGAGCGCCTTTCTAAATGCTCCAAGGCAATATGCGCTCACTCAAAACCATAAGCACCTAAAGGAAATGACGGTAATAAACAATCTTAAAATAGCTCCGGTATTTATGCCTATAGTTTCTGACTTTTACAGCGGTATGCTCGTCACCATAAGCCTCTTTAAGGAGGATTTAGACATAGGCTGTGATATAAATACGATAAAGAAGTTATATCAATCAAAATATAACGGAAAAATTATTTTTTATAAAGAAACGCTTGATGAAAGCGGATTTATACCCGCTGATATGTTCTCCGGCAAAGATTTTATGGCTGTTACGGTAAACGGCAACGGGGACAGAATTACTCTTGGCGCCGTATTTGACAATCTTGGTAAAGGCGCGTCTGGCGCCGCGGTTGAATGCATGAACATTGTTTTCGGTTTAAGCCCTGAACACTCACTGATACTATAAAATGAAAGGTTAAAATTATGGAAGTAATCTCCGGCGGCGTTTGTGCCGCAAAAGGCTTTCTCTCAGGCGGAATACACTGCGGCATAAGAAAGAATAAAACAAAAAAGGATTTAGCGTTGATTTACAGCGAAACGCGTTGTGCCGCCGCCTCTGTTTACACGCAAAATCTCGTTAAAGGCGCGCCCTTAACCGTAACAGAGAAAAATATAAGGGACGGCTATGCGAAAGCCATTATCTGTAACAGCGGCAATGCAAATACCTGTAACAGTGACGGCATAATTAAAGCCGAATTGATGTGTGAACTTACGGCAAATGCTCTTAATATAAGCCCGTCAGATGTTATAGTCGCCTCAACGGGTGTTATAGGTCAAACGCTTGATATTGTGCCTATTAAAAACGGTATTCCCCTATTAGTACAAAGCCTTGGCATCAACAGTACCGCTGCGGCAGAGGCTATTATGACTACGGACTTGAGAATAAAGGAATATGCCGTATCTTTTATGCTCGGCAAAAAAAGATGCTCACTCGGCGCTATTGCGAAAGGCTCCGGTATGATATGTCCTAATATGGCGACGATGCTCATTTTTATTACAACAGATGTTGCAATATCTCCCGAAATGCTTAAAAAGGCGCTTTTAACTGATGTTAAAAACTCTTTTAATATGATAAGTGTTGACGGAGACACCTCAACTAATGATATGGTCAGTGTTCTTGCTAACGGACTTTCAGGGAATGAGGAAATCGTTTGTGAGGGAGAGGATTTCAAGAAATTCACGAATGCTTTAGGAGTTGTAACAAAAGCACTTTGCAAAATGATAGCGCGTGACGGTGAGGGTGCGACAAAGCTGCTTGAATGCACCGTTTCACAGGCAAAGTCGGAAAGTGACGCAAAGCTCGTTTCTAAATCAATTATTTGCTCATCTTTAGTAAAGGCGGCTATGTTCGGGGAAGATGCAAACTGGGGCAGAATTCTTTGTGCGGCAGGCTATTCTAAAGCTAATATTGATGTTACAAAAATTGATGTTTCATTCAAGTCTGAGGCAGGCGAAATAACGGTATGTAAAAGCGGCAGCGGCATTGATTTTTCTGAAAAATCAGCAAAAAGTATTCTTAAAAAGGACGAAATACAAATCCTTGTAAATCTTAATGCCGGCGACAGCTCTGCCACTGCTTGGGGCTGTGATTTGACATACGACTATGTCAAAATCAACGGAGATTACAGAACATAAAATTAAGGTGATAATATGAAACTTTCAAACGAACAAAGGGCAGATATTCTTATTCAGGCTCTGCCTTATATTCAAAAATATAATAATAAAATAGTAGTCATTAAGTATGGCGGCAGTGCAATGCAAAGCGAAACGCTTAAAAAGTCCGTTATGCGCGATATTGTTCTGCTTTCTCTTATTGGAATAAAAGTTGTACTCGTTCACGGCGGCGGAGCTGAAATAACGGAAGCGTTAAACGCCGCGGGCAAAAAGACTGAGTTTATTGACGGGCTTCGCGTTACGGATGCCGAAACGGCAGAGATAGTGCAAATGGTACTGTCGGGCAAAATCAATAAAGGGCTTGTAAATTTAATTCAAAGCATAGGCGGCAGCGCTATTGGTCTTTCAGGTGCAGACGGTCATATGATAAGCGCTAAGACGCTTGATAAAAGGCTCGGATTTGTAGGTGAAATTACGGAGATTTCCACCTCCCCTATTACAGATTTGTTAGAAAAAGGCTATATTCCGATAATAGCCACAGTAGGGTGTGATAATAAGGGGAATATCTATAATATAAATGCTGATACGGCGGCGGCAAAAATCGCCGAAGCGCTAAAGGCGGAAAGCCTTATTTCGATGACTGATACTAAGGGTATATTAAATAATAAAGATGACGGCAATTCTCTAATCCCCGAAATAAAAGTGAAAGATGCAGACAAGCTAATTTCGCAGGGCATTATTTCAGGAGGTATGATTCCTAAGATTGACTGCTGTATTGCCGCCATTAAAAATGGAGTGAAAAAGGTCGTTATAATAGACGGCAGAGTGCCGCACGCAATTCTTATAGAAATTCTTACCGATGAAGGCATCGGAACAATGTTTATTTGAGGTGTTATTTTGGATACGAAATGTTTAACTGATGAATATATATTACATACATATGGGCGGTTTCCCGTTACCCTTGTTAAAGGAAAAGGAAGCATAGCCTTTGACGAAAATAATAAAAGATATATTGACCTTACGAGCGGTATTGGCGTAAACGCTTTCGGTTTTTGTGATGAGACTTTTATAAACGCTGTAACACAGCAGGCGAAAAAAATTCAGCACACTTCAAATCTTTTTTATACAGAACCTGCGGCATATCTTTCAAAACTCCTTTCGGAGAAAAGCGGTATGAGCAAAGTCTTTTTCTCAAACTCCGGCGCGGAGGCCAATGAATGTGCCATAAAAGCCGCAAGGCGGTTTTCCCTTCAAAAAAACGGCAAGGGTTTTCATAACATAATCACACTAAAAAATAGTTTTCACGGCAGAACTATAACAACGCTTGCCGCAACGGGGCAAGAAAGCTTCCACGAAGACTTTTTCCCATTTACAGACGGTTTTTTATATGCCGATACACATAATACAGAAAGTATAAAAACTCTTGTAAAAAACAATAAATGCGCCGCAATAATGATTGAAATAATTCAAGGCGAGGGCGGTGTTATGCCTTTATCGGATGAATTGATAGAAACAATAAAAGAGCTGTCAACAAGTTTTGACATTCCTCTTATAATTGATGAGGTGCAGACGGGCAACGGCAGGACGGGTAAATATTTTTCATATATGCACTATAACCTTAACCCCGATATCGTAACTACGGCGAAGGGATTGGGAGGCGGACTGCCTATAGGAGCAACGCTTTTTTCTAAAAGGTTCGAACATGCGCTTATATCGGGCACACACGGCTCTACCTTCGGCGGAAATCCCATAGTCTGCGCCGGCGCGGCAACTATTGCAGAAAGAATAGATGATGCTATGCTTTCAGACATAACAGCTAAAGGCGAGTATATAAGCTCTGCCATAAAAAACTTTAGCAAAGTAAAAAGCGTAAGCGGCAAGGGGCTTATGCTCGGCATTGAAATAGAGGGAGAAGCGAAGTCCTCGGTGTCAAGATGCATAGAAAACGGCGTCCTTGTGCTTACCGCTAAAAATAAAATTCGCCTTTTACCCGCTTTTTGTATATCTTACAAGGAAATTGACGAGGCACTTTCAATCCTAAAAGCCTGTATTTAACAGAATATAAAAGCAACTGTATGATTGTATATTTAAAGCGGCGGTTTTTCCGCCGCCGTTTTTTTATTTTTTACTTATTCCGGTTTACTTATAGGTTTTTTTATGGTATTCTTATTGTGATATATTACTTTCCTTATAAAAAACGAGGGGGTTGACAGTATGCCGGCAAAAAACACACGCCTAACAAGGGCAAGAACGCCTGAATGTGCGGGAGTTTCCTCAAAAGCTTTCATAAAAACACTTCAATACCTTGAAGAAAAAGATGTGCGATACCATAGCCTTATGGTCGTGCGGCACGGGAAAGTTGCGGCAGAGTGTTATAGAGAGCCTTTTTCAAGGGATACTCCGCATATTATGTACTCAGTAAGCAAAACTATTACGGCAACGGCAATAGGCTTTGCCTTAAATGAGGGGTACATAAAGCTTGAAACGAGATTTATTGACATATTCCCTGAATATGCTCCGAAAAAGGGAGACGAAAAGCTTGAAAAGCTTGAAATCCGCCATCTTTTAACTATGACATCGGGGAAACTGCCAAGCTATCTGTTACATAAAACAGATAAGGACTGGATGAAGCATCTTTTGGATGCCAAATGGATTTCCGAGCCGGGCGAGAAATTTGAATATGTGAACGAAAATATATACGCGCTTTGCGCCATACTTCATCGTGTTACGGGCGTAAGCGTCACAGATTTTCTTTATGAGCGCCTATTTCTGCCGCTTGGAATTGATAAGCCGTTTTGGGAAACAGACCATAATGGAATTGAAGCGGGCGGCTGGGGCTTATTCCTTAAAACAGAGGACCTTGCTAAAATAATGATGTGCTACTTAAATGAAGGTAAATTCCGCGGCAAGCAAATTATCCCAAAAGACTTTGCGAAGGCGGCGACATTAAATCAAGCCGCTATAAAAGGCACACCCGTAAGGGAAAAGGGATATGGATACTGTATTTGGACAGAAAATGAATATGAATATCGAGCAGACGGTATGTACAGTCAATTAGGAATTGTTTTAGAGGATAAGGATGCCGTTATAGCTTTTACCTCTTGTTCTGTTGATACAGAAACGATATGGAGCGCCTTTGATATATTAAAAACAGAGGGTTTTATAAATGCAGATACTTCTGTAAAGTCCGCGCCTTTGTATAAAGAGTTTGTAAAAAATAGACCCATAGATATTGTACCGCAATCAAAAAGGCGCAGTCCTCTTGAAAGTTTCATTTCAGGGCGAACTATTCGCCTGAGAAATGATTTACTCTTAAACGCAGTCGGCACTCCTCTTGGTATTTTAAGCTCTGCTGATGTGTATATGTCTAAAACAAGAGCGGGAAATATTAATAATATAAGCTTTGATTTTTCTATAAATGAAAATGAAATGATGTTCACATGGCAAGAGCTTGATGAGATAAACACTATTTCCTGCGGATTAGACGGTAAATACAGATTTACGCCCATAGTTCTTGCAGACTCCCCATATACTGCGGCAGCCGCCGCTTATTGGCTTGATAATTATACGCTTGAAGTGTGGGTAAGACCTATTGAATCTTTAGCAAGGAGGGTTTTGCGCTTTTCATTCCAAGGCAACAATGTCGTAATGACGCCAACCGGCGACCCTCCCGCTGAATTTTTTATTTCAAGCGTTATAGATTATGTCCGTGATATGTTTTCTCAAAAACAGTTAAAGGACATAGCGGGCGCTTCCCTAAAAGTGCTTGAATCTTTACTCGAGCCTTTACACTACGGTAAATTTATTGATTGATTATTCAAATTACAGTTC
>JAAZGX010000210.1 GCA_012511005.1 Clostridiales bacterium | reverse complement strand
TGTATCAAAGCTATTTAACTTCTTTCGGTTCCGATTATTATTATGTGAATATTACATCGGACGAAAGCAGCTATGAGGCTTTACCGTTATACCTTGATGAATTCAGCAATATCAGTAAAAGACCTGTTTTTTATGTGGAAATAAAAGATAAAACAGCAGGACAAACAAGTGTTAATATATACTGCACCAATTCAGCTTATACGGATTTAACTGAGAAAAAGCAAATAAAGAACGGAATTTTCAAGGGAGCGATTTCCGGAACTACTACGGTAAACTTATACAAAATGACCGATATGCCCACGGTGAATGATACCGTTAAAGTTTATTTTGCCGCTGAAAACTATGAGCTTAAATCAATTCACAGTCAAATAAACCGAAATTATACCACAGGACTTATTCAGGAAAGTGAAACGAACGGAGAAAAGCTATTCTCAATCGGATTGTGGTTGCTGTTCGGAATATTCTATCTTTTGTTTTCCGGGTTGAATCTTCAATTTAATAAGAAAGAACTGTTTTTGAAAATATCTTTAGGTTGTACGAAGCGAAAGGCGGTATTAACAGAGGCGGCAAAGGACGGGGCGCAGCTGGTATTATCTGCTGCTTTTGTTTGGTTGGCACTTGAAAAATTTATCTATACCGATTTTAATTTATATATTTTTGTTATCGCAATTGGGTTAGTTTTTATCGCAAATATCTTCATATATCTTACAATTTACAGGATTAAACACAAGGAAATACTGTATGGCGGTAACATAGGCGAAGCTACCGTAGCAAATTGCTATATAGTAAAAGTGGTTTCCATGGTATTAACTGTTTTGCTTTTAAGTATGAATATCGCTTTAATCGGCGAGAATATTTCGCCTATTATTAACACCAAATATATAGAAAACTACAGAGATTACGAATTTGCCGAATTGGATTTTTCTCATTGTGAGCAAGATGAGTATTTTGATGACAGCCTATATTATAGTGAGCTGTTGTTGGACGGCTTAAGTTCCGGTAATGCGGTTGTTTCCATCAATAACCCGTATTTTGGTGACGGTGGCAAAGATTTTATTTTCACCAACGACAAGTCATTCCTTATAGAGTCCGGTTTAGATGATTTTGTTAACAACGGAGAGAATATAATCATTTTGCCATATGATATCGGTGACGAAAAAGAGCCGGAGGAAGTAATATTAAAATGTGCTTATTCGTCTATTAAAGGAGTAACGGGCGCCGAAGAGGAAGATATAGAAGTAAATATTGTTTATGCCGAAAAGCCCTCAAAAGCCTTGTATATTGATTTGAATGATAAAGTTAACGCACAGTTAGGCTATGCTGTTTCCAAAAATCCTGTATATATTTACTTCAACACGGATAATTTTAGTTTTCTCAAAATTGATAGCAATGAATTATGGGAAACTCAAAGCAAATATGCATTATACAAAAACGGGTTTTTAAAAGGTGCCATAGCTTCTATTGATTATGAAGGTATGATTTCTGAAAGCATATCGGCAGACACGGTGTTCAGCAACAACAGGCAAAGACTTGTAAAGACAGTTTTTCTTAGTATCGTTATAATTCTTTTTCAATTACTTATTGAGATTTCTTTAATATCAGCTTTGATTAAAGTTGAATACAGCGCAAATGCAGTTGAACTGACCTTAAAAAAACTGATGGGATACTCTGTTTTCAAGAAAAACCGTTCACTAATTTTCTTGAATATATACTCGGGAGCAATCGGCATAATGACATCGGTTGTTGGATTTTACTTGTTATCGGTCAGCTTAAAGGTAGTGGCAGTTATTGCAGGTCTTGCGGTTATGGCAATAGAAACACTTATTTTGATTATGACAATAAGAAGATTTGAACATTTGAATACATTGAAAATAATCAAAGGAGGGGTTATATGATTGAGATAAAAAACATATCAAAAGCCTTTGGTGAAAAAATCATATTTCAAGACTTTTCTTTGACAGTCAATAACGGCGATTTTTTGGTTTTCACCGGTAAAAGCGGTTGCGGAAAAAGCACTATACTTAATATCATCGGCGGATTGGAAAAGGTTGATGATGGAAGCGTGCTTTTTGACGGCTTTAATATTTATGAAAGAAAAAATCAACGAAAGTATTACAGCGAATATGTAAATTTCCTCTTTCAAAATTTTGCTTTGATTGAGAGCAAAACAGTCAGAGAGAACTTAAATATAATACCAAAGCAATACAGGGAAGAGATTTCTATTGAAGAGTCACTTGAAAATGTTGGTCTATTGAATGAAATAGATACCAAGGTGTATAAGCTTTCGGGTGGCGAACAACAACGGGTTGCTTTGGCGAGAGTGTCGCTTAAAAAGTGCAAGGTGATATTGGCTGATGAACCCACAGGCTCGCTTGATTTTGGTAATGCACAAGAGGTAATCAGGAAACTCACGGAGCTTAATGATAACGGAAAAACCATCATTCTTGTCACACATAATTTAAGTATTATACCTGAAAGGGCAAAGGTGATTAATTTATGAAAAAACTGAAAGAGATGAAAGCCTGGAAAAAACTGACTATATTGGCTGCATCCGTATTGATAATTGCGGGAATTATAATCGGAGGCTGGTTTTTGTTCATTCAATTACCGTTTTTGAGCTATACTGACGGTTTTGAAAAGACGATTAATTTGTTTGATGAGGAGCAATATGAAAAGAAAGTTGATGATGTAACTTTAGAGGTTCATTTACCGCATTTTTTGGGAAACGACGGGTTCCTTGCGGTACGGTGTGGCAGTTTTTCTGCGGTAGTTTCAGAGGACGGCTCTTACAAGTATCCTGATACAGCTGATATTTCATTGTTTGTTTGGCCGAGAGCTTCAGGAAAAGTCGAGTATGGTTTGTCTATTGATAAGCCTAAAGACGAGGTGAGCGGAAGCTCAACCATACAATTCACTGCACTTGACAACGGAAAATATGATATAAAGCACGAATTTACTGATGACAATATAATTAAAGTTTATAACGAAAACGAAGAATCAATTCAAAGAATGTTAAAAGCAATTGATGAAATTTGGAGCTTTGACGGAATTAAAGATGTTTCAGATGGGTTTAAAATATTAAATAGCGAACAAAAGAAATAAAAAAATACTGTATTTTGACCAATAATAGAGTAAGATATTAACAAAAGCACAGGGGAAGCGAAAAACTTTCTCTGTGCTTTATCTTTTTGTACTCCGTACACGAAAGGTCATACTCCGTACATGATTAGTTTTGCAAATTTTACAACTTTAGCATAATCAAGTCTTTTCACACAACTAAAACTAACTAAAAAAGCAAGAAACCCACTAATATCAGTGGGTTTCAGTTGTATCAATACATTGATACGAAGATGGCAAAGGCACTAACTATTGATAAAATGCACCGCTCAAATCAAATCGTTAAAATTTGCACCTCTTTTGCACACCCCTCGTTTTAGAGGTTACCGATGTAAGTTACACACCTTCCATATACTTCAGTCAATGACTACCTTTGAGATATTTGTACTCATTGAATCATTCATGAACAAGCAATAGTCGCGGAAGTATTCAATTTCAAAAAGCAACGCACACTGATTACGGAAAACTAAAACCACATCCAAATTAGCCTTTTATTTTCATAGCGCTGTTCCACACTGACCGCAAAATCGAGCACCGAGAACAGCGCCGGAGCC
>JAAZGX010000209.1 GCA_012511005.1 Clostridiales bacterium | reverse complement strand
CCGTCTCTTGATAAGCATTTTACAATTGTTTTAAGAATTATTCGGACATCACCTAAAAAGGTTATTTTCTCTATGTATTTTAAGTCATATTCAAACCTTGTTTCCCAAGATGTGTTGTTGCGCCCGTTTACTTGTGCAAGCCCCGTAAGACCGGGGCGAACTGTGTGGCGTTTTCTTTGCTCCTCGTCCATAAAAACCATATCTCTTACGAGCTGCGGTCTCGGACCTACGACGCTCATATCACCTTTTAAGATGTTAAAAGCCTCCGGCAACTCGTCCAAGCTTGTCGTTCGCAGCGTCCTGCCAAACGAGGTTAGCCGCTCCTTGTCGGGCAGTAAATCACCGTTTTCATCTCTTTTGTCAGTCATAGAACGAAACTTATAAAGCTTGAAGATTTTTTCGTCCTTTCCCGGTCTTTCTTGCTTAAATAAAACGGGTTTACCAAGCTTTATTCTGACTAAAACGGCAACCGTAATAAATACGAGAGAAAATACAAATATTGCTGCCAAAGCACAAAGAATGTCAAACGGACGCTTAAAATATTTTCTATACATATTTTACGCACCTCAAAACATTGATTTGATTATGTTAATAACTTTATCCTGAGCCTTTTTCGTCATCTTAATATCACTGGGCAGGCAAAGCCCTCTGTTGAATATATCAGAACTTACATTGCCGTTTGCACTAATAAAATCATTACTCTCAAAAAACGGCTGCATGTGCATAGGCTTCCAAATCGGGCGCGCCTCAATATTGTGAGATGCAAGCTCGTCAATTATGTCCATCGGGTGAATATTATAGCCTTTGTCAAGCAAGGCACACGATAACCAGAAGTTCGGCTCACTGTACGGCAAATAAGGGTTCATAGTAATAGGCAAATCCTCAAAAGCCTCTTTATAATTCATATATATTGACTTTTTAAGCTCCCTATGCTTCTCAATATGTAAGAGCTGACCGCGCCCTATCCCCGCTACAACATTACTCATACGGTAATTGTAACCAAGCTCACTATGCTGGTACCAAGGCGCGCGGTCGCGTGACTGTGTTGCCCAAAAGCGTGATTTTTCAATAGCCTCTTTATCATCGGAAAGAAGCATACCGCCGCCGGATGTCGTAATAATTTTGTTGCCGTTAAAGCTTAGAATTCCGTATTTGCCAAATGTCCCCGTTTGCTTTCCTTTATATGTAGCAGATAAACTTTCTGCCGCATCCTCAATAAGCACGGCGTTGTGTTTTTTGCAAATATCAGAGATTTCGTCAAGCTTTGCGGGAACACCGTAAAGATTGGCAATAATCACGCATTTGCAGTTAGGATATTTTTCAAAGGCTTTTTCAAGTGCCTTTGGGTCAACATTCCAAGTATCGTATTCAGAGTCAATAAAAACTTGCACAGCCTTTTCATACGATACCGGGTTAACGGTTGCTGAAAATGTTAAATCAGAGCAAAAAACAATATCAGAGGATTTAACGCCTGCTAACTTTACGGCAAGATGAATAGCAGATGTACCCGAAGCGAGCGCCGCGGCATAACCGCCGCCTATGTATGAAGCTATTTCTTCCTCAAAAGAGTTCACATTCGGACCTAATGGCGCAACCCAGTTAGTGTCAAACGCTTCTTGTACAAATATGAGTTCATCGCCATGCATAGTAGGTGAGGAAAGCCAGATTTTTTCGCTCATTCTTTTCTCCTAACGAAAGCAAAGTTTAGTCTTTAGCTTGTGCCCTGCGGTAAAGCTTATTATTTGGAGTTATGTTAACATTTACAAGTAATTATATCACATTTAAAAGATTTATTCAACAGTTAGAATAAAGTTCATTGGCTTAAAAGCACAGTAAAAAAACAAATGTTAATTGACAAATAAACTTATAAAAAATATAATATAGTCGTAAAATGGAATATTATAGATTTAACGGTCGATTAAATTATGAAAAATATTTTAGAAAATATTGTTTTTATATTAATTATATATATAATAGAAACGATGTCAAGATTAATAGGGGAAGAAAAAGAGAATGTTTTTTCTAAAAAAGGATAATAATGATTATATATAAGCAGAGAATAGAATAGCAGAATGCTAAAAAGGAGCAGTTATGACATTTGAAGAAAAGCTTTTAGAATATGCTAAACTTACTGTGAAAACATGCGCAAATGTAAAAGAAGGGCAGTATGTTTTACTGTCCTGTCCCGTTCACGCTTCGGATTATGGCAGAATGATTGCGAATGAGGCATATATAGCCGGAGCAAAAGATGTTATTATGCTCTATTATGATGAAGAGTTTTCGCGGCTTAGGTTTCTAAATGCCGCTTTAGATGTCTTTAAGAATGTCCCGAATTGGCAGGCAGAGCAGCGGAACTTTTACGCAAGAGAGGGCTGTGTCAGCATAACCGTATTATCGGAGGACCCCGATATATTTGACGGCGTTCCCGATGAAAAGCTGATGGCTAATGCAATTGCAAGGAAAAATGCTTTTAAAGAGTTTTATGATATTATGGATAAAGGCGGTTTAAGGTGGACTTTATCCGCTTATCCTTGCGAAAACTGGGCGAAAAAAGTGTTTCCGGACAGCGAAAAGAAAACGGCTGTAAATATGCTTTGGGACGCTATTTTTACAACATGCAGATTAACGGATGAAAACACGGCAGAAAAGTGGCAAAAGCAGGATGAGCTATTAAAAAGGCGCGCGAAGATACTGAATAAATATGCGTTTGTGCAGTTGCATTATAAAAATTCGCTCGGTACAGATTTAACGGTGGGGTTGCCCTCCGGTCATATTTGGGCGGGCGGGAGTGAGCTGTCCTCTGACGGTGTGCCGTATCTTCCGAATATGCCTACAGAGGAAGTGTTTACGATGCCTCATTGTAAAAAGACAGAGGGAATTGTATATTCCTCGCTGCCTTTATCGTATCAAGGCACATTAATAGATGAGTTCTATTTAAGATTTGAAAATGGAGAGGTTAAGAAATACAAAGCGAAAAAAGGGGAGAGCGCATTAAAACGCCTACTTGAAACGGATGAAGGCTCAAAAAGGCTCGGAGAGGTTGCGTTAATACCGCACAATTCTCCTATCTCTAACCTTGAAATTCTTTTTTATAACACTCTTTTTGATGAGAATGCCTCCTGCCATTTTGCGCTCGGTGAATGTTATGCGATGAATATGCAAAACGGTGTAAATATGACGGAGAAGGAGTTATTCGACAACGGCGGCAATAAAAGTGTAAACCATGTAGATTTTATGATAGGTACAAAGGATTTATCAGTTACGGGTATTACAAAAGAGGGTACGAAAGTACCCGTATTTACTAACGGGAATTTCACTTTTTAATTGAAGCTAAACAGAAAAACGCCAAGCCGTATTATACGCTCGGCGTTTTGCTTTTTTGCGCTTAAATGAACCAAATCGGGTTCGTGATACACGACATAAACCGCGGTAAAGGCAGCTTTGCGTCTTCGGGAATCATAAGCTTTACAACCTGATGATATAAAAATGTTGCAACTGCTTTATATTGATTTGATATTTGCGCTCTGATAAATCCGCGGGAGTTAACAGGCAGGCTAAAGTCAATAGCGGCGCTTTTTATTTTTTCGCTGTAAATTACCTCATCATTATTAAATATTTCAAGCAAATGCCCTTTTTTAAGCCTTTCGCCGCGCACGCTTACCTTGATGTTTTCATGGAAAGCAACTTCTTCGCCGACCGTTTTCCCCTCGCATTCAAGGTAAAGCATAGGTCCTGTAGGTTTCGAGGTTATAACGCTGTTAGCGTTTTTAAGCGCCGTTAAAATATCAGCAGGGGAGTTGGAGTTGGCATAAACTACTGTGGTAGGGCAAGCTAAAAGCCGTGTGATACCGGCGAAATCCCGATGAAAATCACTGCCGCCGACGGCAGGTAAGCGCTCGCCTTTAAGCAGTTTCTTGTGCCACCAGTTCAAGGTTGTAATATTATCAATACGCATAGGTCCATTCCAAACTTCTACTGCATCAAAGCGAAAATCATCAAGCGGCCAATGCCAGCCGCACATTTTGCAAAAGGGGTGATTTATTGAAATTAATCCGCCGTTATCCCTCGCTTTTTGCGCTAAAGCCGTAAATTCTTCGAAAGTATTCGCACAGTATGGCTCGTCAAACGGTTTTTCGATACCCCAAACATTGCAATGCCCTTTAAATTCCGTAAGCTCCATACCTTTTATGATTGTAATATTCTCGTCTGTGTAGTTGCGGTTTCCCGCGCGGTTGTTGTTATGGTCGGTAATTATAAGATAATCAAGCCCTTTTTTAAGAGCGTAGTCTATCAATTTTTCTGCCTTTAAGTTGCCGTCACTGTTTCCGGTATGTGTATGAGTGTCACCTTTGAGCCAGCGTCTCTTTTTAAATATAAACTCAATAGTATATGTAACAGTTACGCCGTCTTTTGGGCGGTATACACCGGCAATTATCTGCCAAGTGCCGGAGTAAGGCAGAGAGGGCTCATAGCCGTCTGTAGAATAGCGTGCGCTAATCTCTATTTCCTTAACCCTGCCGCCAGACGCTCCGTTTTGTCTGCCGTCGGGATACACAAGCCCTAAATCTATACATATCCCGTCAGTTTTATCGGTAACGAACGATATTTTCATTTTTTCACAATTTTCCGGAACATCAAAGGGAACATAATAATATTTTTCCCTATCGTCCGCAGTAAAAGTGCGCTTGATAGTGATTTTTTCGCTATTCATTATTTAACACCCCGTTTGAATTTTCTAAAGATGCTCTTTTCAGTTTTATTTCATCCGTAATTTGTGACATATATGCAGGAACGAGCTTAAACTTTGCCTTATGAAGTAAAAACGCGGCTATTAAAAACATTGGCGGTACGGCAAATAAGAGGAATTTAATCATTTTGATGGCGGCTAAACTTGCCATAGCTCCCACTTGCGTGTCGAATTTTACGGCGGCAAATCCGGAGTATCTGATTAAGTAGCTAATCCCATTTGAAATCTTACTTAAAAAGGTCAGCATTGAAAAAATAATTCCTTCGTTTCTTTCTCCGTACTTCCATTCGCCATAGTCAACAGCATCTGAAAGCATAACGCTTTGCATCATGCTCATAGCGCCGTAGCTAATGTTTG
>JAAZGX010000208.1 GCA_012511005.1 Clostridiales bacterium | reverse complement strand
ATAGATAGTGGTTTTAAAAATATTGTTTGCACACAACCGTTCGGATGTCTTCCTAACCACATATGCGGAAAGGGAATGATAGGCAAAATAAGAGAGAGCTATAAAAACTCGAATATAGTTCCTATTGACTATGACCCAAGCGCCTCTGCCGTTAATCAGGAAAATAGAATTAAGCTTATGCTTGCCGTTGCGAAAGAGCGGCTTGCCGAAAACAGAGATATGAGTTATAATACCTTAAAAGAAGGTGATTAAATGAAGAAAATTGCACCAATAGCTGTAGCAGCCGCGTCCCTTGCCGGCACGGGAGTGGGACTTAGGGCGCTTACAAACTATATGATTAACAAAAGTGAATATGTAAAGCCGCAAAAAGGATTAAAGATTACGAAAGAGCTTAAAATGATAGCGCACCGCGGATTTTCTTCCGCAGCTCCTGAAAACAGCCTTGCTGCATATCATCTTGCCGGCGAAATGGGTTTTAAGTATGCTGAGTGTGATATTCGCAAAACTAAGGACAACGAATGGATATTAATGCATGATAAAACACTTGACAGGATGACTGACGGTAAAGGACTTGTATCAGAAAAGACAATTTCACAAATAAAGGAATTAAAATACATAAAAGGCGCTAATATTAAGCTATACGGTGATGAAAAAATTCCTACGCTTGCGGAATTTTTAGAAGTGTGTAAGCTTTATAATATAACACCTGTTATAGAGATAAAAGACGAAAAAAGCGATTGCCTTCATAAGCTTTTAGATACAATCAGTGAATATGAAATGATAGATAAAACGATAATTATTGATTATTGCATTGAGAACCTAAAGGTTATAAGGACGCTTTGTCCGGAAATAGAATTAATGATTCTTTGCAAAGTTTTAACAAAGAGCGTTATATTGACGGCAGACGAGATAGGCAACTGCGGAGTTAATGTTTTTCACTCCCTTTTAATTCGAAACAAAGCTTTGACAGAGGTGTTTGACAGGGGAATAGCACTCAGTTGTTGGACTGTTGATACGAAACGCGCGCTTGAGAGGGCTCACAAGTTAGGTGTTTCTTTCGTGACGACAAATTCTCTTGTACCTTGCAATTAGTGAAAATAAAAAAATGGCTCTCCGAAAATGGAGGCCATTTTTTGTTTTAGTTTAGGCTTTTACGGTTTTCTCTAAATATTCGACGACATCTTTAACGGTTACGAGCGTTTGAAGCATTCTGTCAGGTATCATTATATTATACTTTTCTTCGATGATACAAACAAGGTCCAAAAGCTCAACAGAGTTAAGACCCAAGTCTGCTGTCAGAACAAAATCCGGCCCGATATTTTCAATTTTACCGCCGGTATAGTCATTCAAAATCTCAAAAAGCTCTTCTCTCATCTAACTTCCTCCATTTTTTTTGTGTTTTCAGCTTCTCGTTTTTTATTTTCCCAAATATAATTGAATATTTCTTCAGTTGCAAGAGAAATTTTTGTAACAGAAAACTCTTCCGCCTCGGGAAAAGCGTACCAAGTATCCTCAAGAGTGTTTAAGTCAATACAATCCCTGTAATTGCCAAACCTGTAATCGTATTCTATGTGTATAGCATATTGACCTGCGGCAGGCAAATCCATTTCAAAAGGTACACCATCATAATCTCTGACGCCGCGTAAAGAAAAGCCGTTTATATCGTGAATTAAGGTGCCTTTACCCATATATACAAACCCTTTAGAGTTTGGCAGGTCGTGAACCTGTACGGGTGACTCAAAATAGTATGTGCCGTTTTCAACCTCTTTACGAACTTGCTCTCTTTCCCAAAAGTACCAATCTGTCGGGAATTTGAACTCCGTTTCACCCTCGTTAGCTTCAAGCTCGCCATAGTAGTTAAGCGTCCACGATTTACCGCAGTGGTTGCAAAAAACCTTATCCCCTTTAGAGCCCATTTTATATTCCGCCATACAATTTGGGCAATGGTAAAGAACTTTATGAAGCCCCTCGGCGCGCTTTTTATATGTTACCTTTACTCTGTTTTCACTTTGCCACTTAAAATCATCATTATAAAGCAGCTCTTGTATTTTTGCGTCTATTTCATCGGATGTTGCGGTTTTTAACTCCTCCGGAGTAAACGCTTGAGTGACCGTAGTCTCAAAAGGAATAACTCGTCTGCGCTTTCCGTTACCCCAAAATGGGTCAAATATATGGTGACCGCTGAACTTCATTGTTACGACGGGAACTCCCTGCCTTTTAAGAAGCTGACCTACTGCTTCAGGAATTACTTCCGTAACGCCGCAAAGAGAGTAACGCGCTTCAGCATAAATGCCGAAAATGCCCTTATCTTTTAGGACTTTTCTGCATTGGCGCAAGAGGTTAATGTCTGCCGTGTATTTTCTTTTCGGTATTCCGCCAAGCCTTCTTAAAAAATACTCTCTGCCAATAAAGTCGTCAACAGCCGCGGGAAAAGCGCCGCGGTGCGGGCAAAGTATAGAGGACATCACATAAAAGTCAACGAATGCGCTATGGTTGCATAGCAGAATGTATGGCGGTTTAACGCCTTTCATTCTTACCTTATGTACTTTTGTAAGATGCAGCCATTTTCTGATAGTTGTAACGAACCAAACAGGAACCATTATATGCCGCTTTTGTATAATGGGCGGTTTTAACATATCAAACTTTTTCTCCGCCATAGGACCTTTGCGAACATGTTTGCCATGCTCT
>JAAZGX010000207.1 GCA_012511005.1 Clostridiales bacterium | reverse complement strand
TTGTTAAAAGCATATCCCGTGTAAGCGGTGAAAGACTTGAAAGATGTGACAATTCTTCTGCCGTATCATCAATAAAAGCGTCAAGAGGCTCGCGCATTGTGTTTATAAAGATTACTTTACCCTTTCCTGTATCTCCTTTTTGCCAACGCTCAAATACTGTTTGGTCACCCTCAACCGTTGCAGGTCCTTTTCGCGCGTTGGAGCGTAAAATCGGATAAATAACTACGCCGCCCGCTCTTACATATTCATCTATTTTATTGAGTGCATTTTCCTCAATATAGTCGCCGTCATGATTTCTTGATAGGAAAATAAGTGCCTTATACTCATTTTTATGGAGCGCACCGTCAAGTATCATACGCTCCGAGCAAAAATCATAGTCAAGCTTTCTTCTTAGCGGAAACACTTGCGAAAAAAAAGCAGAACCGTCAAGCCACCTTAATGATGAGTCTGTAATTTTCGTCATAGTATCAGGATAGACTACGGCAACATCAATAATCGGCTCATCCCTTTCATCTAAAAGCGGTGCGTATTTATTCCAAAGCATTTCGCTTTCGTCACAGTTATAAAAGTTGCCGCCATAGTAAAATAGATGTTCTCCATTGTTGACTATTATATTAAAAAGCCTATTTATAACACTTCTTGCCGTACCGTAGCCCGCAGGCTCAGAGCCAAATTTTACACCATAAAACCTTGCCGCACTCGAAAGCATTCGAGTAATTGCAAAGTTAAGCTCATAGCTTTCATCCTCATTCGTAGCACGAATACCGCCGTTAACAGGCACCATTCCTATCGTTTGCTCTGTAAAATCTGTTCCCGACTCACAAAAACCCCAACCGCCTGCCGACTGATATATGTCATGCGACTTAAATTCATCTCTCATCCAAACAGCCCAGCGATTGCACCAGTCGGTCATTTCACTCATATACCAATCCACAAAGTCTTTCTTCTTGCGAAGTGTTAGTGTTTCATACGGCAAAAAGGTTTCTATATTTATAAAAGAGGTTATCTCCTCCCCCCACAGAGATGAAAGATGCTTTATGTCTATGTATTTTTCACGCAGCCATTCAGAGAATTTCCTGTTAGCGTCTGCTCCATATGCCCACCATCCTATGTGCATATGCTCCTTTTGCCCTTTATAACCCCAATTTCCAGAGGCGGGGTATTGACTTTCACCATAATTACCGGTAGGTCCAAGGCGCACGCCGAATACATTCTCATTACCCTCATAATGCTTGCCAAACTCGTGCAGATAATTAATAATAAAAGGCGTTTGATGCTCGTTAAAAATGGTTGGTACATTATTTTCGAGTGAATGCTCTAAACACTTAAAGCCCGAAAAGCCGTCAACCTTTTCACGAAACCACAAAGGCAGCGCATATGCCGAGCCGCCGATTATAAGCGGAAACCATTTTATTTTATACTCTGCCGCTAAATTTACAACGGCATCATAATAACTCCAGTCATAAACTCCGCGTACTTCTTCTATAAAATCCCACTTAACATAGCTTTCAAATCCGTTAAACCCCATACTTTTAATATACGGTAACAGCTCTCTCATATTTTCAAGCGCGGCGGCAAGATTTTCTTTCGTATTTTTAGGTGAATCTGCCCCAATTGAAACGATAAGCTGTAAAGGCTTTTCCAAGTCAAATGATGATTTTACTTCGTTTGGCAAAACTCTGTCTTTTTTCGCTTCACTTATTAAAACCTCGTCTTTACCTGCTTTTAAGTATACTTTTATTATTTCAGAAGCGCCGAAAACCTCAATATTTGTTTCTTTTTGTAAATCATCATCTGATGATAATGTGTAAAGGAACACTCCTTTACGCACTCTTTTGCTGTTGCAACAAGTATACCCCGCTGCTGCTGCCGCCGCTTTGCCGTTTACTAAGACTGTTATGTAATTTGCAGCATTATCATAATACTCTAAAACAACGGTACATACCTCTGCTTTTGGGAGAGTATCAAACGAACGAAAATGTATGCCTTTTCTTTTATATAAAAAGTCTTTCCCCTTGCATATATCGGAAATATTGTCGCCTATCTTTTCAAAAACCACCGCAAAAGCCTCCTTTTCCCTTATAAACTAAATATAACAAAAAAATGCCGTAAACACAACTATAGTTTTACGGCAAGTTTTAATTATTTTATATTATTTTTTTGTTCTCATAGCACGAATGGAGTTAATCACCGCAAGGACGGTAACTCCCACATCACCGAAAACGGCTTCCCACATAGTAGCAACCCCTGCGGCGGCAAGAATTAAAGTAATAACCTTTACTCCTATTGCAAAAACAATGTTCTGATGTACTATGCGCCGAGTTCTCTTTGCTATTTTAATTGCGCTTACTATTTTAGATGGCTCATCGGTCATAAGTACTATATCAGCAGCTTCAATAGCCGCGTCAGAGCCTAATGCGCCCATAGCACAGCCTATATCTGCGCTTGCTAAAACGGGTGCATCATTAATACCGTCGCCCACGAATACTACCTTACCTTTTGTAGCTTTATTGTTTTTTATTTCCTCAAGCTTTTCTACCTTTTCATAGGGTAAAAGCTGTGTATAAGCCTTTTCAATGCCAAGCTTATTTGCAATATCTTCTCCTTCTTCTTTATTGTCGCCCGTTAGCATTACAATCTGTTTTACGCCTAAGCTTTTTAACTCTTTTACGGCTTTTTTACTATCCTCTTTCAGTGTATCGGAAACAACGATATATCCTGCAAATACACCGTCAACCGCGACATAAACGATACTGCCGACGGTTTCTGCCGCCTGCCACGCAATATTTTCACTATCCATTAGCTTTCCGTTACCTGCAAGTACAGTTTTTCCGTTAAGCAGCGCACGAATACCGTACCCCGCTATCTCCTCTTGCTGTGACAGTTTGTTTTTATCTATATCATTTCCATAAGCTTTTTGGATTGAAAGCGCTATAGGGTGATTTGATAAGCTTTCGGCGTTGGCTGCAACAGATAAAATTTCGTCTTTAGTCCAACCATTTACGGCATTTATCTCCGTAACGCTGAACTCACCTTTTGTAAGCGTGCCTGTTTTATCGAATACAACGGTGTCTATATTATTGAGCGCTTCGAGAAAGTTGCTGCCTTTAACGAGTATTCCATTTTTAGATGCGCCGCCGATACCGCCGAAAAATCCGAGCGGAATAGATATAACGAGAGCGCAAGGGCAAGACACAACAAGAAACGCGAGCGCGCGGTATACCCAAACTGAAAAAGCGGCAGAGGGTACTATAAGCGGAGGAATAAACGCTGTTGCTATTGCCGCTAAAACCACAATTGGAGTATAATATTTTGCGAATTTTGTGATAAAATTCTCTGTCGGCGCTTTTTTACTGCCTGCATTTTCTATAAGCTCTAAAATCTTTGAAACGGCGGACTCACCGAATTTTTTTGTGACCTTTACGGTTAAAAGCCCGTTTTGATTTATGGAGGCAGAAAGCACCTGACTATCGGGAAAAACCTCACGCGGCATTGCTTCACCCGTAAGGGCGCGGGTGTCCAAAACAGAGCTGCCCTCAACCACAATGCCGTCAAGCGGCACTTTTTCACCGGGCTTTATTATTATAAGGTCGCCTGTATTTACTTCCTCCGGCGGCACTTTTATTATTTCATCGCCTTTTTTTAAGTTCGCATATTCGGGTTTTATGTCCATAAGCGCCGAAATAGATTTTCTGGAGCGGTTGACTGCAAGCTTTTGAAGAGCTTCACCCACCTGATAAAAAAGCATAACGGCAACGCCCTCAGGATATTCACCGATAGCAAATGCGCCGATTGTAGCAATGCTCATTAAAAAATTCTCGTCAAAAACCCTGCCTTTAACGAGTTCTTGAGCCGCACCAAAAACAATATCTCCCCCTATTAAAGCATAGCTCAAAAGAAATATGATAAGCTTCGCCCCTTTGTCAAGTGACAGTGTAAGCCCTAAAACGAAAAGAATAGCGCCTATTATAAGCCTTATATGGTTAACCCGCTTTTTTAAATCTTTATTATTTTTATTTGCAGCTTGTTTTCTGCTGTTTTTTTCAATCATAATTATATTATGGTCATACCGCTTTACAATACCCTTAGCCTGCTGTGTAAGTCTTTCAAGCTTTTCTATATCCTTAATGTCTACCGTAAGCGTTTTAGACACAAAGTCAACAAAAGCAAAGGAAACGCTCTCTAATTTATTGACATCGTTTTCTATTTTTACGGCACAGTTGCCACAACAAAGTCCCTCAAGAACAAATTGTTTTTTTATTGATTTCATACTAACACCACCTAAAGCTTTACTATTCGCATACATGAAGAAAAGCTTGGTCAAAAATCGTTTTTACATGGTCATCTGAAAGTGAATAGTAAACGACGCGCCCGTCTTTACGGTTTTTAACGAGCTTTGCCTGTTTT